>CAYPHR010000083.1:0-10291 GCA_964410375.1 uncultured Anaerolinea sp.
GCATGCTTGGCGTCTTCATGTCGCTCGACCTGTTGATCTTCTTTGTCTTCTGGGAGATCGGTCTCGTCCCGATGTACTTCCTCATCAACCAGTGGGGCAGCGCCAACCGGGATTACGCTTCGCTCAAGTTCATGATCTACACCATGGGCGGATCGCTCGGTCTGTTGCTCGCTGTGCAGATGCTCGGCGTTCTTTTCGGGACCTACGACCTGGTTGCCCTCTATGAGCGTTGGAATTCGCTGACAGCGGACTCCATCGTGCTTGGCATGTCCGTTCACACGGTCAAGACAATAGCCTTCTGGGCGTTTGTGATCGCGTTTGCGGTCAAAGTGCCGTTGTGGCCCTTCCATACCTGGCTGCCCGATGCGCATACCGAAGCTCCCACCGCTGGTTCGATGATCCTCGCGGGCGTCCTGCTGAAACTGGGCGGCTATGGCTTCATCCGTTTGATCCTGCCGCTCTACCCGTTGGAAGCGAAGATATTCGCGGGCGCGATGGCATTCCTTGCCGTTGCCGCCATCGTCTTCGGTGCGTTCGGCTCCTACGGTCAGACGGACTTCAAACGATTGGTGGCGTACTCGTCCGTGAATCACATGGGATTTGTGGTGCTTGGCATCGCCGCGGCGGGACTTGCCGCCGGTACAGTGGATGCGCATATCGCCATGAGCGGCGCGGTCCTGCAAATGTTCAACCACGGCTTGTCGGCGGCGGGAATGTTCTTCCTCGTCGGCGTGATCTACGAGCGCACGCACACCCGCGATCTGAGCAAGTACGGCGGATTGTTCCCGCTTGTGCCCGTCTTTGGCGGTATTCTGATCTTCACCAGCATGGCATCCCTTGGCTTGCCCGGACTCAACGGCTTCGTCTCCGAGTTCATGGTGGTGCGGGGTGCGTATCCGGTGCTGACGATCTACACCGTCATTGCCATGCTGGGTCTGCTGTTTACGGGCGCGTACATCCTTAAAGGGATCAAGAACGTCCTGCATGGACCCATGAACGAGCATTGGGCGCACGGCGAACATAAAATCACCGAGATCAACACGCGCGAACTTTTTGTCATCGTTCCGCTCATGGTCCTGATGCTGGTCATCGGACTGTGGCCCGCGTGGATCCTGGAAGTCATCAACAAAGCCGTTGTGGCTCTGTTCTAAGAGGTGGATGATGAATTTTCCCATCCTGAGTATCATTACTTTCCTTCCGATTGCGGCTGGCGTCCTGATCCTAATGATGCCTGCCGGGCGGAAGAATGAAACCCGTGCCGTCGCTCTTGCCGCGGCGACGCTTGACCTTTTGCTTTCCGGCTGGGTCTACCTGCAATACCTCACGCAGGATATGACAGGCTACCAGTTCATCGAGCAATACAACTGGCTCCCGCAATTGGGCATCAGCCTGCACTTCGGCGTGGACGGCATGTCCGCTCCGCTGGTCCTGTTGACCGGCATCGTCATGTTCACCGGCGTGCTCATTTCCTGGGGCGACGATAATCCGCACGTCATGGCGGGTATCCAGGATCGTCCGCGCGAGTTCTTCGCCTTTCTGTTCCTGCTGGCGGGCGGCGTGTTCGGTGTGTTCGTCTCGCTCGACCTGTTCATGTTGTTCTTCTTCTATGAGATCGCGGTCTTCCCGATGTACCTGCTGATCGCCATCTGGGGCTGGGTAAAGACCCGCGAATACGCCGCAATGAAATTGACCTTGTACCTGTTCATCGGCTCGGTGGTTGCCCTCGTCGGCGCGCTCGCCATGTACTGGGTGCAATACCAGAACACTGGCGTGCTTTCTTTTGACATGCTTCAAATGGAGAGCGCAGGCTTCTCTACGGCGTTCCAAAATCTCTGGTTCCTGCCCGTTTTCCTCGGGTTTGCAGTTCTGGGCGGCATCTGGCCCTTCCATAACTGGTCACCGGACGGTCACGTCGCCGCACCGACAGCGGTCTCCATGTTCCATGCAGGTGTGCTGATGAAACTCGGCGCGTTCGCCGCCTTGCGTGTCGGCGTAATGCTCCTGCCCGAAGGCGCAAAGACCTGGGCTCCGCTCATCATGGGTTTTGCTGCGATCGCCGTGGTGTACGGCGCATATATTGCTTTCGTCCAGACCGACCTGAAATATATGATCGGTTTTTCGTCCGTTTCGCACATGGGCTTGGTGATGCTCGGCATCTCCACGCTCAATGCCACCGGTCTGACCGGGGCAGGGGTGCAGATGTTCTCGCACGGCGTGATGACGGCTCTCTTCTTTGCCGTGACCGGCATGATCTATGACCGTTCCCACACCCGCATGATCCCCGAACTGGGTGGCATGATGAAGGTGATGCCTTTTGCCGCAGTTGGTTTCATCATCGGCGGTCTGGTCTCGATGGGCATGCCGGGCTTCTCCGGTTTCGTCGCGGAATTCCCCATCTTCATGGGCGTCTGGCAGGAACAATGGCTGGTGGCGGTCATTGCCAGCATTTCCATTGTCATTACCGCGGCATACATCATGATGAACATTCGAAAGGTCTTTTTCTCTCCAATGCCTGAACATCTCGAGGGGCATGTCGGCGATGTCACCGTTTTGGACAAGGTGGCGATCGTGACCCTTTGTTTATTCATGGTTGCCCTCGGTATGTTCCCGTCCATCATGGTTCCGATGGTGGAGACCGGCGTCGGCTACATCATGAACCTGCTGGGAGGTGCATAATGTTTACCCCTCTCGTTTTCGCATCCATCCTCCCTGAAATCCTGATCCTCGTACTTGGCATCCTGATCCTCGTCTTTGAGCCGTTCTGGAAGGAAGATCAGCGTCGTAACGTAGGCTGGCTCACGGCAGGCGGTCTCTTTATTGCGATGATCGTCAGTCTGCTCTTTGGGCGTCCCGGCGAAGCTGTGACCGTCCTCGGCGGTATGATCCGTTTCGACTGGCTCGGTTTCTTCTTCAAGATGCTGTTCATGTTTGCCGGAGCGGCGACCGCGCTGCTGTTGATGGACCATGATCGAGCGGGGCACAGAGGCGAGTCCTATGTCCTTTTGCTCGCTTCGCTTCTCGGCATGAACCTGATGGCTGTTTCGACCGACTTGGTCATGCTTTACCTTGCCATCGAGACCGCGTCCATCCCGCTTTATGTCCTTTCGGGCTTCCTGCTCAACGACGAACGCTCGACGGAAGGCGGTTTCAAATATCTGCTGTTCGGTACGGTGGCATCCACTATCATGCTGTACGGCTTCAGCCTGCTCTTCGGTTTTTCAGGAACGACCAACCTTTCTGAAATTGCCGCCATGTTCACAACGGGCAATATTTCTCCGTTCGTTGGCTTTGGTGTGATTATCCTGCTGGCGGTGGGGCTTGGCTTCAAGGTGTCGCTTGTGCCGTTCCATTTCTGGGCACCGGACGTGTATCAGGGCGCGCCGACCCCCATTGCTGGGTATCTCTCCACTGCTTCAAAAGCCGCCGGTTTAGCCGTCGTGTTGCGTTTGTTCTTTGCCGCTCTGCCTGATTTTGCCTCTACGTGGACGTTGGTCTTTGCAGCGCTGGCGGCGATCACCATGACGGTCGGCAACTTGCTCGCCCTTCCGCAGACGAATATCAAGCGCTTGTTGGCGTACTCTTCCGTGTCCCACGCGGGCTACGCCCTGATCGGCGTGGTCGCGTTCAATCAACTCGGTGCGACCAGCGTGGTCTTTTATCTCGCAGCATATATCGTCACCAACCTGCTCGCCTTCGGTCTGGTCATGGCGTTCAGCCGCATCACCGGGCTGGAAGAGATCACGGATTACGCCGGATTAAGCCGCCGCAACCCGTTCATGGCGCTGATGATGCTCGCCGCATTCCTCTCCCTGGCTGGAATGCCCCCATTTGGCGGTTTCGTGGCGAAGGTCTTTGTCTTCGCCGCCGGCGTGCAGGCGGACTATACCTGGCTGGTCGTTGTGGGTATCATCAACTCGATCATCGGTGTGTACTACTACTTGAACGTGTTGAAGTATGTGTACCTCTACCGTATGCCAAACGAAGATGAAGAACAGCACCCGGTCCCGTTGACGCGCCCTTATACAATTGCGCTGGTCGTTCTGACCATTGGCGTGATCCTGGTCGGCACCGTATTCGCCCCCTGGTTCGGCTGGGCATCCGACGGCGCCTTCCTTCTCTTCAATTGACGCGGATAATCCTTGTGATATAATGCTCAACCATGAACCGTCAAGACGAAGGCGATAAGCGGGACCGCAGGCAATATACCCTTAACCTTGCCCTGGCTACTGTTGCCGGGCAGGTTGGGTTTGTGACCTTGATTATTATCGCGATCGCGCTGATCGGCGGACTGGCTTTGGATAATTATCTCAATACCAAGCCGATGTTCACCGTCTTGTTCATGATCGCAAGCGTGCCGGTCACTGTCGTATTGATGTTCCGCATCGTGCGCGCAGCCACCAGCCGCATCAAACCTTCGGAAAAAACGGAATCCATTATGGAGGATAAGAATCGTGAGTGAAAAACCCATGAAACGGGTATGGGCTCGCTGGGTTGTACTTGCAGCCATTATTTTGGGTTTGTTCCTGTTTACCGGTTTCTTCGGAATCGGTCTTGGGATCAAGCCGATCATGCCGCATGTGTACCTGCCCGGCGAAAAATTGAGCGAGACGCCGCTTTTCGGTATTGAGGGCTTTTACCTGACCAATACCCTGATCGGTCTGCTGCTTGCCGACCTGATCGTGATCCTGATTGCCATCGGCGTTTCGCGCGGTGTCAAGAGCGGCAAGTCGGTGCTGACCGGCATCAGCGGCGCAGTAGAGGGACTGCTCGAAATGCTTTACGGGATCACCGAGAGCACGGCGGGCAAGTGGACGAAACAGATATTCCCCTGGTTTGCCACCATTACGCTGCTTGTTTTGGCTTCCAACTGGTCGGGACTTGTGCCCGGGAATGAGACGATCGGCTTGATCCATGAATATAAAGATGGACATCCGCTCGCGAATGTTGGCGGCATGCAGACCGTCTGGGACGGCGGTGCGGGCATTCCGGCGGAAGGCGAGAAGTTTGCCGTTATTCCCTTTTTGCGTCCCGCCTCGACCGACCTCAACTTTACCTTTGCGCTCGCCATTGTGGCAGTGGTGATGATTCAGGTGTTCGGTTTCCGCTCGCAGGGAGCGGCGTACCTTACAAAGTTCTGGAATACCAAGACCCTGTTCAGCAAGCCGATCTTCGGCGTGATCGATTTTGGCGTAGGCATTCTGGAGTTGATCTCCGAGATCTCGAAGATACTTTCGTTCGCCTTCCGTCTTTTTGGTAACATGTTCGCGGGTGCGGTGCTTCTCTTCGTCATCGGTTCGCTTGTGCCGGTCTTTGCCCAGTCGATGTTCTACCTGCTTGAGTTCTTCATCGGTCTCATTCAGGCGATCGTGTTCGGCATGTTGACCATGGTGTTCATGTCGCAAGCCACGCAGGGGCACGGCGAGCATCACGACGAGGCTCATTAAATCGTAGTATTCGGGTGAGAATAAAGACCCGGGTCGATAAATTACTTATTTGAAATCTAACCACGGAGGATTTTTCTAAAATGGAAGCTGAAGCTGCAAAATTGATTGGTGCGGGTCTGGCGATGATTGGTGCGATCGGTGCGGGTGCTGGTATTGGTATTGTGACCGGCGGCGCTGTTCAAGCCATGTCTCGCAACCCTGATATGACTGCCACGATCCAGACGAACATGATTCTCGGCATTGCGTTCGCAGAAGCCGTCGCCATCTACTGTCTGGTGGTTTCCCTGCTTATTCTGTTCGTGTTCTAAGCCGGAGGTTCCCTTGGAAGCATTAGGTCTTAATCTCCCCTTTTTGCTCGTTCAGATCGTCAACCTGATCATCATGTATACGGTGGTCGTCAAATGGATTGTCGGTCCGATCTCGGGCTTGCTTGAGAAGCGCCGCCAGACGATTGCGCAAGGCTTGGAAGATGCCCGCATTGCTGCGGAAGCCCGCGCCAACGCGGAGAAGGAAGCCGCCAAGATCATCGCGGATGCGCAAGCCGAAGCTGGCAAAGTCGTTCGTGAAGCTACTGAGCGCGCCGAAGCCGCCGGCAAGGACGTGAAAGCCGCCGCTGAAGCGGAAGCTGCCAAAGCCCGCGACGCCGCCCTTGCGGAAGCCGAACTCGAGCGTAACCGCATCCTCGGCGATCTGCGCGGACAGGTTGCCGCCCTCGCCATGGCTGCCGCCAACAAGCTGGTCGGCGAAGCTCTGGATGAGAAGAAACAGCATGCCCTCATTGACGAATTCTTCTCCGGCGTGAAATCCGGCAAGGTGGTTGTGGTGGAAGGCGGTCTCTCCGGCGACTCCGCCGAAGTGACCAGCGCGCTCCCGCTTACCAAAGCCGAAGAGGAAGCGGTCAAGAAAAGCGTCTCCGCCAAGGAATTCGCCTTCAAGGTCGATCCGTCCATCCTTGGCGGTCTGGTCATCAAAGTCGGTGACAAGGTGCTGGATGGCTCGGTTGCCGGAAAGCTTGAAGGTCTGCGCCAGACCTTGAAGTAAGATACGGAAACGTGAACAAAGGGTTTTGGTAAAATTGCCAAAACCCTTTTTGTTTTAACCCGGCATCTTTTCAAATCCCCTGAGAACGGAGATACCCAAGGAAACATGCAACTCAAGAATTTATTTATTGATTTCCCGCTCCCGATGCCCTCTCATATTCCCGATGCGGAGATCAACGGCATCGTCATTGACAGCCGAGCAGTGAAGCCCGGCGATCTTTTTGTCGCCATGCGCGGACGCGATGCGGATGGGCATGATTATATTCAAAAGGCGATTGAGAATGGCGCCGCCGCAATTGCGGGGGACAGGGATCTGAGCGGATTCCCCGTCCCGTACATTCGACTGGAAAATTCGCGTCATGCCCTGACCTGGCTTGCCGCCGCCTTCCATGCCTTTCCTGCCCGAAAGCTAACCGTCATCGGTGTGACCGGCACGGACGGCAAAACCACGACCAGCAACCTGATCCATAAAATTCTGATTGCCGCAGGACTGAAGGCAGGGATGATCTCCACCGTCAATGCGGTGATCGGGGATGATGTGCTGGATACTGGATTCCACGTCACCACGCCGGATGCGCATGACGTTCAGGGGTATCTCGCCAAAATGGTTGAGGCAGGACTGACCCATATTGTGCTGGAGACCACATCGCATGGCTGGTCACAACATCGCGTGGATGCCTGCGAGTTTGACATTGGCGTGGTCACCAATATCACGCACGAGCATATGGATGAGCACGGCGGCTATGAGAACTATCGCGCTGCCAAGGCGAGGCTGTTTTCCAGTCTCGAGTGGACGCGGGAGAAACCGCAAGGTAATCCGCGTTTGGGGGTTATTAACCGTGACGACGCGAAGTCGTTCGCCTTCCTGAACGACCATATCAAAGTGAACAGGATTAACTATGGGCTGGGGGGGGATGCGGATGTCCGCGCGATAGCTATCGAATATTCCCCGTCGGGAATCCAGTTTGTGGCGACCTCAAAAGATTTTCGCGTAGCCATTTCTGGCAATTTAGTCGGCGCGTACAACGTCTCGAACTGTCTTGCTGCGTTGACCGCGACGGTGCACGGCTTGGGTATTGATCCGCAAGTGGCTGCGCAGGGAATCGCGTCGCTGGAGGGCATCCCCGGGCGCATGGAACGGATCGATATGGGGCAGAATTTCACCGCGATCGTGGATTTTGCGCATACACCAAATGCGCTGAAGGTGGCGCTGGAGGCGGGGCGGACGATGACAAAGGGGCGGGTGATCTCTGTGTTCGGATCGGCGGGATTGCGTGACAAGGAAAAGCGGCGCATGATGGCGGAGACCTCGGCAGAGCTGGCGGATTTAACGGTGTTGACCGCCGAAGACCCGCGCACCGAGTCGTTGGATGGGATTTTGGAGGAAATGGCAACAGGCGCGAGGTCCAAGGGTGGACGCGAGGGCGAGACGTTCTGGCGTGTGGCGGACCGCGGTGAGGCGATCAAGTTTGCGTTGACATTGGCGGGCGAGGGCGATATCGTGCTGTCATGTGGGAAGGGACATGAGCAGTCCATGTGTTTTGGAAAGACCGAATATTTGTGGGATGACCGCACGGCGATGCGCGCCGCATTGGCGGAATTTTTGGGCGTGGAGGGACCGCCCATGCCGTATTTGCCGTCGCAGGACAAACCCGAAGCGGAATGGCTTAAAGGTTAGTGTGGTCAGGAGTGCCCTATGGAAGTGAAACCCGTTATTCTGCAAGGCAGTTACGTCCGCTTGGAACCGTTGAGCGAAGATCATATCCCCGGGTTGACGGAGATCGGCGCGGGGCAGGATTTCTGGGGCTTCATGCTCTATGGCGATATCAAGTCTGAAGCTGATATGCGAAACTGGGTATTGGATATTATGGAGCGCGGCAAAAAGGGAGGGGATCTGCCATTCGCCGTCATCCATCTTGCGTCAGGGCGCGTGGCGGGCGCAACCCGTTATTTGAACATCATGTCCAAAGACCACGGACTGGAGATCGGCGGTACATGGTATGGAAAAGATTTCCAGCGCACGGCGGTCAACACCGAGTGCAAGTATTTGCTGTTGAAACATGCTTTCGAGGATCTGAAGTGCATCCGCGTGCAGTTGAAAACGGATTCGCTCAACGTCCGTTCGCAGAAAGCAATCGAACGCATTGGCGCGGTTAAGGAAGGCGTGCTACGCAATCACATGATCCTGCCCGATGGGCGCATCCGGCACTCGGTGTTCTACTCCATCATCGATTCGGAGTGGGGGGATGTGAAGAAACGGCTGGAGGAGATGCTGTCGACCTAGGTTATGGATCGATCCGAACGATAAACGATAGGACGCTGTCCGCAGCCTTGGCAGTTACTTCCCAGCAGCCTTCTGTCGGAAAGAACAGCCCTGAAGATTGGAAGCGCGTTGGATAACAGCAGGGGATGTGAGCCTCGAATGGAGGCGCATCTCCATCCAACCTGTGAGCTGTTACCTCCAGTGAGGCTCCTTCTGGCCGAAACCAGCCCACTTTGACGCCGTCCCGACGTACACGCCGATACTCCTCGTCCTTTGTCCAGCTGGCGGATGCCATGATGGACGCATCTTCATTTACAAAATAATGACCGTATTCCGGGTCGTTTAGAACTGCGGCATCTTCCGGCGGCTTGACCCAGGCGGGCTCGGTGACCGGGCAGGATTCGGCTTCGGTTGAGGTACCCAAGGATGCACAGCCGACTACTAGAAGGCTGAAAGCGGCTGTTGTCATCCAAATATGAAGTTTCATGATAGTTTGCCTTTAAGGTCGGGAGTGAAGGTTCACACAACTGTCATATGCAGATAGATCAACCATTTATCAGCAACCTTCCTGAAAAGCAGAAGGGTTCTGCCAGACACTTTTTGACCGGCATTGTCTGCGTTATATGCGCATAATACATTGGCGAGTTCGCCGGATTCAACCGCCGACAGGATCTCAAGTTGGTCAATGTGACCGCCCATATTCATTCCCGCCTGAAAGTTGGCGATCAGCCTCTCCCGTCCGCTGGCAACCAGCCCGAGGACATGCCCGGAAATATATTGCGCATCCTGTGAATAGAACGGCGCAAGCTGACCGGCGTCCGTCCCGTTATAGGCGGCTTTCCATGTGTCTGCGATGATTTGAAATTCTGAAGATGATGTCATGATACATTCGCCTTTCTCTTACGCACAGCTTGCAGCGCAAGTTCGGTCGATTCGATCAGGTCTGCGTTTCCTTTTTGACTGCGTATCTGCAGCGCTTTTTTGAAAAATGTTTCTGCTTGTTCGTAATGACCCTGGTCGAATGCATTTTTCCCGGCGTGTTGATAGGCAAAATCCAGATAGGCTTCCAACTCCACATCGGTTTCACAATTTTTGATGATCTCGTCGAACATTGTCGTGCTTGTCCCGAACTGCTTTTCCCATTGGTAGAGGTGAGCCATGCGGAGTTCATTCGCCGTGACAGACCTTTTTTCGTTCGCGATCCGGGCGAGGCGCAGGGCTTGTTCCAGGTTTCGACGCGCAGTATCAAAATCGTGGAGGATGCGTGCCAGGCTTCCTGCGAGCCCAGCCATGCGGATGTGCTCGTTCGGATCAAAGGAGTTTGTTTCTAGGCGCTCCATGATCCAGTCCAATGCCTTTCGCATGTCTTGCGCATTGCGGGGATGTTCGTGCAGGTTTTCGTCGAATACGTACGAAATGTCAAAAGGGATGTCGGCGGGTTTCATGGTATCAACTCTACGCGAGGATGACGCGGTTCTTTCCCTGTCTTTTTGCAGTGTAAAGCGCGGCATCGGCGCGCATGAGCAGGGCATCGATGTTGGGCG
>CAYPHR010000084.1:0-10235 GCA_964410375.1 uncultured Anaerolinea sp.
GTTGTCATTTGTATATTTTTTTCTAGGAGCAAATTCAAACTTGACATCATTAACCCGCGTAATCTCAGGATAAAAACATCTCAATACACTCAATGCAAAGTCACAATCCAGTTTCAATTCGCCAAAAAAATTAAAACAAAGTGGCTGACTGGACAACAAATTATTAAATAACCGATCCTCAGCAAGAATGCCGGGACGGGCATCTTTCCGTTCATGAAGAGTTTTCTCGACAGCGGCAATTGAATTACTTGATAAAAAGTTCTTACGGGTGATTTTCCCAATCAAAATCACACTGCCGATTGTTTTATCTTTTCCGCCCGGATGATTCCCCGGTTCCTCTGCTAAAACAAATGCTCGCCACCATGCTTGGTGAAAACGCATTCTTTTTTTAAAACCGCCCTCTGATGACAGGTTGCCAATCAATTCCTTGAGTTTATTCTTCATGCTCTTTTATTTTTTCCAAAATCTCACGATCAAGTTCAACAAAATCGTCAACACCACCGAAACCAAAATCGAACTTGCCAGCGGGAAATAGAAGGTCCCATTCTCCCCTTCAATGCGGATGTCACCGGGCAGGCGTCCGAGCGGGATGCCGAGTTTCGCGGCGAGATACACTCCCCCGCCGATCAGGAAGAGCGCAATTCCACCGAGCATAAGATAACGGGCGATGGTTTCCATATCATTGAGTTTCAACGTTTGAAGGTTGGAAGGTTTGCAGGTCAACCTTCGAACGTTCCAACCTTTAAACCTTCCAACTCACAACAGCCTCGGCTGTCCCTCCTCCGTGTACGCGTACCCCAAATGCTCATACGCGGACTTGGTCGCCACGCGTCCCTGCGGCGTGCGATCGAGAAAACCCAACTGCAGAAGATACGGCTCGACCACGTCCATGATCGTATCCTGCTCCTCGCTGATGGACGCGGCGATGGTGTTCAAGCCCACCGGTCCGCCGCTGTATTTTTCGATGATGGTCTTCAGCACGCGGCGATCCACGTCGTCCAAGCCGAGCGGATCGACCTGCAACAGATCCAACGCTTCCCTTGCAACGCCTTGCGTGATGACTCCATCCGCGCGGACCTGGGCAAAGTCCCTGACACGGCGCAGGAGACGCAACGCAATGCGCGGAGTCCCGCGCGCGCGCCTCGCCACCTCGCTGATGCCTGATTCATCGGCGGAGACCTTGAGCATCCCCGCCGCCCGCGTCACGATCTGCTTCATCGCTTCGATGTCGTAATAATCCAAGCGATAGACCGCGCCAAAACGCGCGCGCAGCGGAGCCGTGACCAACGCCAGCCGCGTCGTCGCTCCAACCACAGTAAACCGGGGCAGTTTCAGGCGGATGGAACGAGCCGAAGGTCCCTTGCCGATGACAATATCCAGCGAGTAATCCTCCATGGCGGGATACAGCACTTCCTCCACGGCGCGTCCGAGGCGATGGATTTCATCAATGAAAAGCACATCCCCCGCGCGGAGGTTGGTGAGGATGGCGGCAAGGTCGCCCGCGCGTTCGATGGCGGGACCCGCCGTCACCTTGACGTTGACCCCCATCTCGTTGCCGAGCACATGCGCCAGCGTGGTCTTCCCCAAACCGGGCGGACCGTAGAACAGGACGTGATCCAACGCCTCACTGCGATGCTTCGCCGCATCGATGAGAATGGACAGATTTTCCCTGACCTGATCCTGACCGATGATATCCGCCAGCCTCTGCGGACGCAGGGCGTTATCCACGCGGTCGTCGGGTTTGGATTCGGGGTCGAGAGGGCGGGATGTTTTAGCCATGTTGGCGATTATACCCTCCATGCGGTTGCGAGCGAACACAGCGAACGAAATATCCTCTCACAAGTAGAAGATTGCTTCGGGCTATCGCCCTCGCAATGACATTAAAAACCAGCAGGGATGACCCGGCATCGGTCATCCCTGCAAAACGATTTGCTCTTCGGCAGTCTGGCGATCGTGATCACAAAAATAATGAACGTGATCGTAGACCCATGACTTTGCGTCATCAGGTTTCCCTGATTTTGCGTTTCGGCAGTCGGTCGGTCCTGACCAGAACGTACACTGGTTGTAGACGCTCTGACTTTGCGCCGCCGCCTTTTGGCGGTTTTGCTTTTTTCGGCAACCCTGGTCATCATGGCTCAGTCCAGCTTTAGATGCAGGGCTTTGCTCGGCTGGGTTTTCCACAGCCTTGCTCTTTATCGGAGCATTTATATTATTGCATTTTTCGACTCGAAATTCAATCACTCACTTGTTCTAAAAATCGTTTCGACCGTCATGCCCCATTTCAGGCGCGGATCGGCGTCGTCCACACGGATGCGGACGGTGTAGAGAATGTCGCCGCCCTGCTGGATGAAGGCATTACTGATCGCGGTCACGACGCCGCTCAATTCCACGCCGGGCAGGGCATCGGGGACGATGGTCACGCGTTGACCGACGCGCAGTTCAACGACATCCAACTCGGTCACGTCGGTGGTCTCGACGGTCCACGCACTGAAATCGGCAAGGCTGACCGCGCGGGTCTCAGGACCGACCTGATCGCCGACCTTTACGTTCACATCCGCGATCGTCCCATTGAACGGCGCAGTGATGACAAAATTCGCAAGCGTATCCTTGGCTGCGTCAAGGTTGGCTTTGGCAAGCGCAAGCTGGTCGGCATTGGGACCATCGAGGCTGATCTCGTATTGATACTTCGCCTCGGCTTCTGCGGCGAGCGCGCCGTCATACGCGGCTTTGACCGTGTCACGCCGGCGGATCTCCTCCTCCAACGCACGGATGGCGCTGTTCAATTCATTTTGCGCATCCTCCAGATCATCTTCAGCGGTCTGGCGGCGCGAATTGTTCTCGTCCAGGTCCTTATACTTGTCAAATTCGTCCTGCGCATCTTTCAAGTCATCACGCGCATCCTGCACATCCGCTTCAAGGTCTTCGATGCGGTCTTCGATACCGTCCACGTCCAAATCCTCCCATGCCTCCTCCGCCCGTGCGCGGACGACTTGCGCATCCATATACGCCTGCCAGAGGCGGGCGCGATCCCCGCTTTCATTGCGGAGCAGGGCATCGTAGGCATTCTGCGCGACAAGAAGCTGCGCCTCCGCCGCCCCCGCATTTGAGAGGCGCACCAAAACATCGCCCTCGCTGACAGTATCCCCCGCCTGCACAAGCACTTCCGCCACGATGCCGCGCGCCAAAAAGCTCAGGCTCGTCCCGCGGACCGGAACCAGCCGTCCCTCGGCGATCACATCGTTCACAGCAGCGACCGCCCCCGCATCCAACTCAGGGGCTGCAGGAGTCTGTTCCGCCCCGCACGCCGCAAGGAATACTGCCAGCGCAACAAACAAGGAAATCAAGATCTGTTTATTTTTCTTCATGGAAACCTTCTTTTCATAATTAATTATCGTTGCTTCGTCATTCGTTCTTCTCAATGACGTTTTGTTACTCGTACGCCAGCACTTCCCGAATGGTCAGCCGCGCCGCGGAACGGGCAGGCATGACCGAGCCCAGCACGGAAAGCAGCAGCACCAAACCGAGCCAGATGGCATAGCCCACATAGGTGAATACCACGTCAATAGGCGTCTCGAAGATCGCCAAACTTACGATGGTGGACAGCAAATAGGTGAACGGGATGGACAGCACGATCGCCAGCCCGAACGAGATCAACCCGATCACAAATCCCTCGCCGATGACCGTCCGCATGACAGCGCGGTCGTCCGCGCCGATGGCGCGCATGATGCCGATCTCGCGCGTGCGCTCAAGCACGTTCATACCCATCGTGCCGGTCAGCCCCATCGCGCCGACAATGGCGGTCAGGATCGCCATGATGAGCAGGAAAACGATCAGGATGTCCAAACTTTCAGAAACTGAATCAAGCGAGGCTGAGCCTGATTCGGCTTGTCTCACCCGAAACCCCAGCGCGCGGAAATGATCATCCAGTTTTTCCGCCATTGCATCTTGATAGGCGCGTCCGTGTTCTTCGGTCACCACGCGGAAGGAAAAGGAACGGTTGGTGAGATTGAGCACCCGTTCGGCGTATTCCAACGGCGTGTACGCCAGAACGCCTTCATACCCGACGAACTTAAAGATCCCCACCACCTCCCAGACTTCATCGCGACCGTTCACTTTGAGGTAGATCGAATCGCCGGGCTGTAATCCGGGATAGAACTTGAGAACGGATTCGCTGACCGCGATCTTGCGGACATCGTCCGCCGCGATGAACCGTCCCGATACCATCAACGGATCGACCAGTTCACTGTTCGCAGGCGGCGCGAGCAGGTTGACACTGTCCGCCACCGCGCCATCGGGATACAACAACTCCGTGCCGATGAACTGCCAGCCCTCCACGCGTTGCACGCCCTCGATCTGGGATGCGGCGCGCTGTACCTCCGAAATGCGGTAGGGACGGTCAAAATCGAGCGTGACATCGGCGCGGAAATAACTGCCGATCTGGTCGGTGTAATCGCGCAGACTGGTGCGCACGTTGAATACGGCGATAAAGATCGCGCCGCCCATGGTAAGCGTGAACAGAGTCAGCACCAGGCGCCCGCGCCTGCGGAAGGTGTTGCGCAGGGAAATGATGAACGGACGAGGCACATGGATCCCGCGCATGGCAAGGATGCGCGTCAAGCGAACCAGCATCCAATCCAGCCAGCTGACGCGCGTTTTCTGCCCCGCCGCCTGCGTAGATTCATCGCCAGCCAGGTCATTGCTCAACGCGCGCAGCACCGTGATCCGCGATCCGTTCAACACAGGCGAGAGTCCCGCCACCAGCGGCACCAACAGTCCGACCGCGATCTGCACGATGAGCGCCAGCGGCACGATCCGATACCCAAGCAGATTGAAGTTCAACATCGTGGCGATGTAATCCGACAACAGATAGGCGCCCCATCCGCCGGCGGGAATGGCGATCAACAATGCCATCACAGCAAACGCCATGATGAGCGCGAGATACATATAGAAGACTTGATGATTCCGCCCGCCGACCAATTTCATCACACCGATGTGGCGCAAATGTTGGTTAAGCAACGCGCTCAGAGTGTTCGCGATCAACGAGCTAGAGAGGAACACGATCAGCACACCCAGCGCCAGCAGGATACCGAGCACGGCGTTCAGGATGTCGGTCAGGGGATGTTTGTTCCTTTCCGAATAGCGGATGCGCGAAACAGTCGTGCCGTTCTTCTCAAGTTTGGCGCGCAGATCGCCGCCCACATTGCGGATGTGCGCCAAATCGTTCGGATTCTCCAGAACCGTTGCATAGACGCGGTTGAACGTCTGCGGCTGGCGCAGGGTTTGCATGGTATCCATGTCGGTGAAGGCGAAAGGCGGCGCAAGGAAATCCCCCGCGCCTGTGCTGGTATCCTGCACGAGCCCGACCACCTTCAATCTCTTCAACGACCCATCCGACAATTCGAAGACAAGATCCTCGCCGATGGAAACGTCGATCTTTTCCAGAACTTTCTTATCGATGATGATCTCGTTCTTGCCCGCCTCAGACTCCCCTTCAATTGGTATCAGCAAATTGACCTTGTTCTCGCGGAAACTTTCCATCGCGATCAAGTCAATGGTCACCCACTGGGCGCTGGTCTCCGTCCGCACACGGAAATTGACAACGCGCCTCCCCTCCGCATCCCTGATGCCCCGCGAATTTCGTATGGACGAAAGCACATCCTGGTCAATACCGGAGGTGCGCAATTCGATATTGCTGGGATTGTTCGCCGCGTACGAAACATCCATGTCGTTGGAAATGATCACATAGGTCCCTGCGATCACCCCAATGGAAAATACGCCCACTGCAATGGAAAACACCACCAGCAGGGTGCGCGCCTTGCTGTCCCACAGATCGTGAAATACTTTACGCCAGCGTGGTCTCATAGTCCTACTTCAACAACTCACTCAATTCATCCGCCGAATACGGCTTGACCGTCACATCTTTTACGCCTCTGCGCAGGTACTGGGTCACGCGCTCGGGATTGATGGCGGAGGTCAGGACGACCGTTTTCGGGGCGAGTCCGGCTTGGGAAATGGCTGTCAGCACATCGGTCAGAGGAAGCGATGCGATGTTCTCATCCACAAGGATCAGATCGGCGGCTGGAAGATCTGCCAGATCCAGCGATTGCGTCAGCACGACCTTTGTTCCTTTAAGGAGTTCCGCGAGCAGATGCGCCCAATCGTCGTTGTCGTCGATCAGCAGGATATTCTTCACGCCTCCCGCCCGGACCTGATCACTGGTCACCCGTCCCTGAGGCATGAACAACGCGACGGCGGTGCCCCTGCCGGGTTCACTGACGAGGTCAATGCGTCCCTGCAACTGTGACACGACATGCATTGCCGCAGGCAAGCCCAGACCGTGATGCGGGATGCCGCGCGTGGTGAAGAACGGCGACCAGGCTTTTTGGACGGTTTCCTCGCTCATGCCTGCGCCATCGTCTTCGATGTCAATTTCAAGGACGCCGCGCTCATCGGTGGGATGCACGCGCACCTTGACCGATCTCGCGCCCGCTTCGGCGGCGTTCTGCAAGATATTGCCAACAGCGCGGGTGAGCTGGGTCGAATCTGCGATGACGTATGCAGCGGCGGGATCGATCTCCACCTGCATGGCATCCGGTGAAATACCGCGCTGTATTGCCGCGGTTTGGATCACATCTGCAACGAGCACAGGGCGAGGTTTCATCTCACGCACCGCGCCGATCAGCTGTTCCTTGACCTGCACGATCTGCGCCGCGCTTTCGGCGATCATCTCGAGGTCTTCGCTCAACGAGGCGGTATCCACCTTCCCTTCGGCGATCTCATCCTGCAAACGGGCAACCGTCAGCGAGATGGGAAGTGTTTTGTTGCCGATCCAGTGGATGGCTTCGGTGGTGGCGGTGGTCAGCGCTTCGAAGACCTTGTTGCGCAGAATCTCCGCGTGCGCCTCCTTAAGTTCCTCGATGAGGTGCGCGTTGTTGATCGCCACTGCGAGATGCTCTGCCATCGTCAACAATGTGGTGATGTCGTCTTCGCTGAAGGCGCGTTCTTCGGAGGATTGAATCGTGACCGCGCCGAGCGTCCTGCCGCCATAGATGAGGGGCAGCGCCATTTCGGAACGGGTATGCGGCAGGTGCGGATTCTTGAAATGCACGCGCTCCTCGCCGACATCCAATGCGATGCGCGCTTCGCCCATGGCAATGCACGCGCCGATCATCGAGTCGGTGCCGACCTTGAGCTTGTGCCCGTCCGCGACCATGGCTTTGCCCGCCTTGCCGTATCCCGCACGGAGTACGGCATATTCGCCTGTATCATCCAGCAGGAAGATGCCTGCATAGTACAAGCCGTATGCCTCGCAGATGATATCCACCGTGCGCGGCAGCAGGGCTTCGAGATCAAGAATGGAAGTCACCTCCCTGCCGACACGGTTGGCGGCTTTCAGCAAACGCGAGCGGCGTTCCGCCTGCCGGTGCAACCTGGAATTCTGAATGGCAATCGCGAGTTGGTCTGCCATGGTTTGCAGGGCGGCGATGTCCTCTTCGTGGAAGGCAGCCTCCTCGGTGGATTGAACCGTAAGCGCGCCGATCGCTTCATCCCCGACGATGAGCGGAAGCGCCATCTCGGAGCGCGTCTGCGGCAGATGCGGATTCTCGAAGAAGACCGCCTCTTCGCCCACATCCAAAGCGATGCGCCCCTGTCGGTTGGCAATGGATGCGCCGATCATCGAATTCCCGCCAACGGCGAGACGATGTCCTTCGTTGATCATTGCCCTGCCTGCTTCACCGCGTCCCGCCGCAAGAACGGCGTATTCCTTTTTCTCGTCCAACAGGAAGACACCTGCATAATAAAAGCCGAACTCGTCACAGATAATATCCACAACGCGGTGGAAGAGTTCGTACGGATCAAGAATGGTGGTGATGTTCTTCGCGGCGCGTGCGGCGGCGTTCATTAATTTCAGATGGCGTTGAATGTCGTTTGTCATCGTTTCCTCTTATTATTAGCGTTTAGCAGTCAGCTTTTAGCGGACAGGATCCTCTGCACCAGTTCGACCAAGCCCTGTTCGCGCCCTTTGACAAAGAAGGCGTTCGCGCCTTTGGAAACGGCATCCTTCGCCTTGTTGACCTCATCATACGCCGTCAGGATCACAACCGGCAGGTCCGCCTTTTGTTTCTTCAATTCATCCAGCAGATCGAAGCCCGCATCATTCTTCGGCGTACCATCGAAGCCGGGCATGTTCAAGTCGAGAACAGCAATATCCACAGCATCCGCGTTTTGCGAGAAGACATCCCGCCCCGCCGCGCAATCGGACGCGGTCAACACGTCAAAGCCCGCGCGCAGGAGCGTCTTCTCCAGACTGCGTTGGATCAATCGTTCATCATCCACTAAAAGCACTGTTGTCATAGAATTCTCCAAGTTTTTTATCACAGCAGGGGCGACCCATCCATATAAACTGATCTTTTTTGATCAATCTGGGCGGGTCGAACTTACATCATTTATTTTTCCACAGGCAAACGCACGTAAAACGACGCACCTTTGCCTTCTTCGCTTTCCAACCAGATGCGTCCGCCATGTTGATCGACGATCTGCATCACGGCGGAGAGCCCCAGCCCCGTGCCGCCCTTCCCGCCTTTGGTGGTGAAGAACGACACCCAGATCTTTTCCTGAATCTCCTTCGGGATGCCGGGACCATTATCACGCACCAGCACCTGTACAAAATTCGGGTTTTCATCGCGGCAGCCTGCCACCACGATCTTTGGGTTTGGTATGTGGGCGTTTGTCAACGCCTCCCAGGCGTTTTTGATCAGATTGTTAAAAATCTGTTCCACCTGGCGCACATCCGCATGTGCAAGCGGCATATCGTCCGACCAGCCCATCTCCACCACGCCTTCGGGCAAACCCATATTCGCCACAGTATTCGAGATCATTTCACTGAGCGAAACATTCTCCAGTTTCCGCTGACGCGCAGGTCCGATTAACCCTTCCTTGATCTCAAGGATCGTATTCGCGCTGGTTTCGGCAATGTCCAGATCTTCCATCAAGGATTCCACGCTGACCAGTGTCCGCAGGCGATTCGGTTTCATGGCGGAGATTTCATCGAGGACAGCTTTCAGGTCAATACCGAGCGCTTCCGCCTCTTCCCTGACCGTTTGAACTGCCGCTCGGACCGATTCATTTTCCAACGCCGACGCATCCGCTCCCGCCGCTAAAGCAAGCAGATAGCGGACATCCTCACGCACGCGCTGAACGCTCCCGGGGATCGGCGCGGCTTTGTTCCCCACCCAGTGGATGGCTTCGCCCGTCGCTGTGGCAATCGCTTCGTAGGTCTTCGTGCGAAGAATTTCGGCATTCGCGGATTCGAGCTTCTTCATCAATTGCGCGTTGTTGATGGCAATTGCAACCTGCTCCGCCATCACCTGCAGGGACGTGATGTCATCTTCGGAGAAGGCATTCAACTGATTGCTTTGCACGGTCAATGCCCCGAGCGGGATCGAATCCACTATCAGCGGGAGAGCCATTTCAGAACGGGTATCAGGCAGAAAGGGATTCTTGAAGCGCGATTCATCGCCTGCCGCATCCAATGCGATCTGCGGCTGCTGGTCCAAGATCGCCCTGCCGATCATGGATTTGTGATCCACGGGCAGACGGTATTGGGCGGCGACCATGTTGCGTCCCGCCTTTCCGAACCCCGCGCGCAGGACCGCCCACTTGCTATCGTCTGACACGAGGAAGATGCCCGAATAATAAAAATCGAACTCGGCGCAAATGATGTTGACCGTGTGCTTGAGCAGTCCGTCCAGATTCAAAATGGAGGTGACCATTTGCCCGACGCGCGCAGCGGTTTCGAGCAGACGATGGCGGCGTTCGAGCATGGCAAACATGCGTTCGTTCTGCTGGAGCAGATGCTTGTTCTTTTCCAGCGCGCTGCTCAATTGACGGATGTTATCTTCGAGTCGCTCGACCAACTCCTGCTGGTATGCCTGCAAATACTCCTCGGGATGGTCGAGTTTTTCCACCTTGCCGCGTAGATATTCATCCACCAGATCTACAAAACTATCGTCAATGGGTTTTAAGATGAAACCCGCCGCTCCCGCCGCCAGCGCCCGTTCCCGCGCTCCAACGGATGTATCGCCCGAAATAATGACGATGGGCGTGTTCGGCAACATCTTCTTGAGGCGCGTCGCCGCTTCACTGCCCGACATGTGCGGAAGATTGTGGTCGAGCAGGATCAAACTGGGATTGGTCTCCTCCGCCAACTGCAATCCATCCAGCGGATTGGATGC
>CAYPHR010000085.1:0-10100 GCA_964410375.1 uncultured Anaerolinea sp.
CATCTTCCGCGATACAGATCCGCAATATTTCCCCTCCGCTGAGCATCGCGGAAAGCGCATTCTGTTATGCACGGATGCCTGTCTCGGCGCATTTCTCGCTGACCCCGATGTGTTCTGCAAAGTACATCGCAATTCAGACAAAGCCGCCACGCGCGTGAAAACGGAGATCGAGCACCTTATTGGTTTATGGAGCAAGTATGATACTTCCACGAAAAGCGATTGAATACGACAGGTACGAATTCAAGAAATGGGAACATTTTGATGCCGAGACCATTGTAGAGACTCCCGTTTCATTAACGGTCAATGGACGGGTGTGGATTTCATTCATGTGCACGCCCATCCATCTCGAAGAACTGGCGGTGGGATTTTTATACAACGAAGGCATCATCCAGAGCATGAGCGACGTGGCGGATGTCCGCGTGTGCGAGCATGGCGACAACGTGGATGTGTGGCTGGAATTTGCCGCGGAACAGCCGGCCAACTGGCGCAGGACGTCCGGTTGCACGGGCGGCGTGACGGCAGTTGATCTGCTCGCGAAGCCGAATGTCAATTTCGGAGAGAACAGGTTCGAGGTCCAGCCGGAAGCGATCATGGACATGGTCGAGAAGTTGTTCGAGTCGCAGGAACTGTATCGCGATACGGGCGGCGTCCACACCTCCGCTTTATCCGATGGCGAAAAAGTTGTCCTCGCCGCGGACGACATCGGCAGGCACAACACGCTCGATAAGATCGCGGGCATGTGCTTGATGCAAAACGTATTTCCCGAGAACCGCATCCTGATCACCACGGGACGCATTAGTTCGGAGATGCTGCAGAAGGCGGCGCAACTCAACGCACCGATCCTGATCTCGCGCACTTCCCCATCATCGCTTTCAATTGAAATGGCACAGCGATACGGCATTACATTGATCGGCTACGCGCGAAAACATCGCTTTAATGTGTATTCGAACGCCTACAGGGTCGGGCTTTAGAAAAGCAGAGAAACCAACAAACAAGGCCTGCTCAAGTGGAGCAGGTCTTGTTTGTTAAAACAGGCGTGAAAATTGTCATATTACATCAGGATGAACTTCCTCATATGGGATGAGTAAAGAGACTTATAAAAAGAGACTATTTAGGTGAGAATTAAGCGGCAGGCATAAGAGAAAGGATGTCGCTTTAATGAACTTGACCGAGATCATCAAACTGGTGGACGGTTCGAACCTGACCTCCGAGTTGAACTTGGATATCGAGATCGAAGGCGGCTGCGGAGCAGATTTAATGAGCGATGTACTGCTTTCCAGCCAGCCCAACGCAGTCCTGTTGACGGGACTGACCAATCCGCAGGTGGTGCGGACAGCGCTGATGGCGGAATTCCGCGCCATCATTTTCGTACGCGGAAAAAGACCCCAAGCCGAAACACTACAATTAGCCATTCAGGAGAACATGCCGCTCATCTCCAGTCCGTTGGGTATGTTCGAATTATGCGGCAGGCTTCGCAGTGCGGGCTTGCCCAGCTTCGAGAGCCATGTCCCATCCTCCTAGACCGCCCACCGACCAGGAACTGTACGGACGAAGCGGGCGTCCCGTCACCGACAAGGACGCGCAGGAGATCAACCGCGTCGAGGAACTTTCGTATGACCTGAAGATCCGCGAGGTCATGTCGAAGAACCCTGTGACCGCCAGCCCGGAGATGTCGCTTTCTGATGTGCTGGAACTGATGCGCATCCGTCAAGTCTCAGGCGTGCCCGTCCTGGAAAATGAACAACTGGTCGGCATCCTGAGCATTGAGGACGTGGTGCGCGCCATGAACCGCAACGACCTGACCGAATCCGTGCGGCAGTATATGACGCGGAACGTCGTCAGCGTCGCCAGTTATGAATCCATCGTCAAAGCCATGCAGAAGTTCACCGAGAGCGGCGTGGGACGGCTGCCCGTCGTGGACGAACACAACCAACTGGTGGGGATCATCACCAAAGGGGATATTACGCGGGGAATCCTGATCGCGCTCCAAAAAGATTACAAAGCCGAGGAACTGCGCCGCTACCGCGCCAGCCACCTCTTCGAAGACATCATATCCGACCGCACCACGCTCGTCCTGCGTTACGCCATCAAGCAGCAGGATTTCACGCACGGCGGCAACGCCTCCAGCCACATCAAACGCGCGCTGCTCCGCCTCGGCGCAGACCCGCAGACCGCCCGCCGCTGCGGCATCGCCGCCTACGAAGCCGAAATGAATCTCATCATCCACACCACCAACGGCGGAATCCTGAAACTGGAAGTGGAGCCGTACCGCATCACCATCTCCGCCACGGATGATGGTCCCGGCATCGCCGATGTGGAACAGGTGCTCCAGCCCGGCTATTCCACCGCGACCGAAAAGGTGCGCGAAATGGGGTTCGGCGCGGGTATGGGCTTGATCAACATCCAGCGCTGCGTGGACAAAATGGAACTTGAGTCAAGCCTCGAAAAAGGCACAAAGCTGATCATGCGCATCCACGTGCCTGAGGAAACGCTCAACGGACGAGCAAAAGGACAACCCAATGAACCTTCAGCAGATCACCGAACAACTCAATCTGAAACTACTGACTGAACCGCGCGACCTGACATCCATCCAGCCTAAAGGCGGCTATGCATCCGACCTGCTCTCATGCGTGATGGCAGGCGCCAAGGGAAAATACTTGTGGGTCACATTGCAGGCGCATCTCAACATCGTCGCGGTGGCGGCGCTTCTCGACGTTGCCGCCATCATCATCACTGAAAATGCCCAGCCCGACCCCGCCGCCATCGCCAAAGCCAACGAAGAAGGAGTCGTTCTACTCTCCACCAGCATGCCCACCTACGAAGTTTGCGGCAAACTCTGGGAACTTGGCATTCGCATATAGTATGGCATGAAAACCTTTCGCGCCGACCTGCACGTCCATACCGTCCTCTCGCCCTGCGCCGAGGTCGAAATGATTCCGCCGCTGATCGTGCGCGAAGCGCTTGAACGAAAGATCGACATCATCGCCGTCACCGACCACAATGCCAGCGCGAACGTACCCGCCGTGCAAAAAGCGGCGGACGGAACGGGGTTGACCGTCCTGCCCGGCATGGAAGTCCAATCCCGTGAGGATGTCCACCTGCTCTGTCTCTTCGCTTCACTACCGGACCTCGAAACCTGGCAGCACGAAGTTGACCTTTCCCTGCCCGACACAAAAAACAACGCCGACATCTTTGGCGAACAATTCATAGTGGATGAAAGCGGCGAATTCATCCGCAGTGAAGAACGGATGCTGCTGACATCCACACGCTTTTCGATAGACGAGATATTCACGCGTGTGCAACAACTCGACGGACTCGTCATTCCTGCCCATGTAGACCGGACCTCCTTCGGTCTTTTCCCCACTCTCGGCTTCCTCTCCGATGATTGGGACATCACCGCGCTTGAGATCTCCCGTCACATCACACCCGATGGATTGCATAAGCAATACCCATCTTCCATCGGTCACCCGCTCATTCAAAGCGGAGATGTACACCGATTGAATGAATTTTTAGGCACAACCCTGTTCGAAATCACAGCGCCGACGCTTTCGGAAATCCACATGGCGTTTATTGGCGAAAACGGAAGGAATGTATGTCTTGAAAGGAAGTTATTTGCCTGACAACTCTCACCACCTTTCATATGACATTGGTCATTGACTGAAATCCATTGCCAGATTAAACTAGGTTTGTGAAAATTATCACAATTTATCAAGGTGACATCCATGACACGATTACTTAAGGAAATCGCAGCCAACGACCCGCTCAATGTTCAGGAGCAAAAATTTGTCATTGACGGCATCATCGCTGCAAACAAAGAACGCCCCGGCGCGGTAATGCTGGTGCTGAATGAAGTGCAAGGGAAAATCGGACACGTCTCCCCCGCCATGCAGGCATACATCGCGCGCGAGTTGAACGTGCCGCTTGGGCAGGTGCACGGTGTGGTGACGTTCTACTCCTTCTTCAGGACCCGACCGCATGGCAAGCACACCATCAAGTTCTGTTTGGGGACTGCCTGTTATGTGGCGGGTATTCCGCAATTGGTGGAAAAAGCCAAGCAGATGCTGAACATCGAATTGGGCGAAACCACCCCCGACGGGCAGATCACACTCGAAGAATGCCGCTGTGTCGGCGCGTGCAGTCAGGCGCCCGTGGTGGTGGTCAACGAAGAAGTGCAGGGAAAACTGCGTCCGAACAAATTCCCGCAACTGCTGAAAAAGGTGCAGGGATAACCATGCGCGAGATCGCCCTGCACCTGCTGGATATTGCGGAGAACAGCGTTGCGGCTGGAAGCCGGAATATCCACATGGACGTGCTGGAGAATTTGCAGGATGACCTGCTGAAAGTTTCCGTCACGGACGATGGCAGGGGCATGGATGAGGAAACTGCGAAGCGCGTGCTCGACCCGTTCTACACGACGCGCACCACGCGCAAGGTCGGGCTGGGGATTCCGCTCTTGAAATTAGCGGCGGAGAGCTCGGACGGAGGCTTAAGTCTGGAAACAGAATCAGGCAAAGGCACGCGAATCGAAGCGGCGTTCCGTCACAGTCACATCGACCGCATGCCGCTGGGCGATGTCGGGATGACGATGCTCACCCTGCTGGTCTCGTATCCGCATGTGAACTGGACCTTTAATTATGAAGTCACTGGAAGAGATGGCAAAAGCCGTCAATTCCTGTTGGATGATAAAGAGATCAAATCGGCGCTGGGCGATATCCCGCTGACCGAACCGGATGTGTTGAAATTTTTGCGTGGCATGATCGAAGAAGGAATCGCATCGGTCACGCCCGAACCTGTTATCTGAAAAGGAGAAACCATGCCTGCGATCAAATCACTGGAAGAACTGAAACGCGTGCGCGAAGAGGCGCTTGCGAAAAAGCAATTGAAAGCCACGCCCGGTCATATTCAAGTGATCGTGGCGATGGGAACCTGCGGGATTGCCGCCGGCGCGCGCGACACGATGAAAAGCGTGCTGAACTTCATCGAGACCGAACACCTGAGCGGTGTGACCGTGACCCAAACGGGCTGCATGGGCATGTGCGAACAGGAGCCGATCATGCAAGTCGTCATCGGCGACCAGCCCAAGGTCGTGTATGGCAAGGTCAATGCGGAAGTTGCCAGCCAGATCATGAAACAGCATGTGCAGAATGGAACCCCTGTAAAAGACTACGTCCTGCCTTTATAAACCTCCGGAGTAAAAATGGCGTTTTACCGTTCTCATGTATTGGTATGTGTAGACCCTGAGTGCCTTGCGAAAGGCGCGCATGACGTCGTGGACGCGATGCAGGATGAACTTGTCGCGCAGGGATTGCTCGATGAGATCCAGGTCTTGGAAACATCGCGCATCGGCGGATGTTCCGATGGACCTGAAATGATGGTCTATCCCGAGGGTGTACATTACGTCGGCATGACCGCCGACGATATTCCGTATCTCGTTGAAGAACATTTCCTCAAGGGGCGCGTCGTTGAAAAATTCCGCGAGGTGACCAAGGTCGTTGTGGATGAGGAACTTGGTCCGCTGCGCCCGAAGGAAGTTCGCGTCGTCCTGCGTAATTGCGGCGAGATCGACCCGATGAATATCGAAGATTATCTCGCAACAGACGGCTATCAGGCACTCGGCAAAGTCATCGGCGAGATGACGCCCGAACAGGTCATTGATGAAGTGATCCGCTCCGGTCTGCGCGGACGAGGCGGCGCGGGCTTCCCTGCCGGAAAGAAGTGGGCGCTCACCCGCCAGGTACAAGACAGCCCGAAGTACATGGTCTGCAATGCAGACGAGGGTGATCCGGGTGCGTTCATGAATCGCCGCGTGTTGGAAGGCGATCCGCATTCGGTGATCGAAGGAATGATCATCGGCGCGTATGCCATCGGTGCAAGTTTCGGCTACATCTATTGCCGCGCGGAATATCCGCTGGCAGTGGAGACGCTCAACGTGGCGATCGCGCAGGCGCGCGAGTTCGGCTTCCTTGGGAAGAACATCCTTGGCACAGATTTCAACTTCGACCTTGAAGTACGCGTCGGCGCGGGGGCATTCGTGTGCGGCGAAGAAACCGCCCTGATGGCTTCGATCATGGGTCGGCGCGGAGAGCCGCGCCCGCGTCCACCGTTCCCTTCGGTGAAGGGTGTGTGGGGCAAACCCACGAATAACAATAATGTCGAGACCTATGCCAACATCCCGCAGATCATCGTCAAAGGCGCGGACTGGTATGCCGGCATGGGCACGGAGCGCTCGAAAGGCACCAAGACCTTTGCGGTCGGCGGGAACGTCGCCAAGCCCGGTCTGATCGAAGTGCCGATGGGCATCACCCTGCGCGAGATCATCTTCGACGTGGCAGGCGGCATCAAGGATGGCAAAAAGTTCAAAGCCGTGCAGACCGGCGGTCCGATGGGCGGCTGTCTCACCGAAAAACATCTTGACCTGCCGTTGGATTACGAAGCGCTGGCACAGGCTGGCTCGATGATGGGTTCGGGCGGCCTGGTGGTGATGGATGAAAATTCCTGCATGGTGGACATCGCCCGCTTCTTCATGGACTTTACGCAGGCAGAATCCTGCGGGAAGTGCACGCCGTGCCGCATCGGGACCCGCCGCATCCTGGAACTGCTCCAGAAGATGTGCGATGGGAAGGGCGAGCCCGGTGATATCGAAAAACTCGAGGAGCTCTGTCACGAAGTGGCGAAGAACAGCCTCTGCGGGCTTGGACAGGGCGCGCCGAACCCGGTGCTGAGCACGCTCGAGCATTTCCGCCATGAATATGAAGCACATGTGTACGAAAAACGCTGTCCCGCCAAAGTGTGCCGACCGTTGATTCGCTACGAGATCGAGGAGTCCTGCACAGGCTGTATGGTCTGCGCGCGGAACTGCCCCGTGGAAGCCATCAGCGGCGAACGGCGGCAACAGCACGTCATCGACCAGGATACATGCATCCGCTGTGGAATTTGTATGCAAGTCTGCAATTTCAACTCGGTTGCAGTGGAGTCATAGAATTGGAGGCTGAATGGTCGCACCACTTGTTGAAAGCGATGTAAAGGAAGTCGTCCAGCAGGCAATCGAAAAACACGGGAAGTCGCCGGATGCGTTGATCCCCGTCCTGAGCGAGATCAACCGCGCGCTCGGCTATGTCCCTGCGGAAGCCCTGCGGGAGGTAAAGCGTCAGATCCACAACCCAGCCGAAAGGACGTTTGCGGCGGAAAGTCAGTTGTATGGCTTGGTCAGTTTCTACGACATGCTCTCCACCCAGCCGCGCGGACGACACGTCATCAAGTTCTGCGAGAATGCGCCCTGCCATGTCGTCGGCGGCAAGCCCATTTGGGATGCCCTGCGTGAAAGCTTGCAATTGGAAAATGGCGAGACCACGCCGGACAAGAAGTGGACGCTCGTGACCACCTCCTGTATCGGTTTGTGCAGCGTCGGTCCCGTCCTGCTGGTGGATGATGACATGTACGGCAATGTCACTGTCGAACAAATTCCAAGCATTTTGGAACGGTATGAATAGGAGCCAGCCATGAAGACAAAACGCGCCATGATCCTGGTTTCCACTGACCCCGAGAGCATCCGCCTTGGGGCGAATGAACTTCTTGAAAATCTGAAAGAGGCGCTCGACGCCTATCAACTCATTGATGAAGTGGATATCGCCACGATCGCCGACACGGGACGTTCGAACATTCTGCCGGTTGTGGTGGTGTATCCCGAAGCGACGATCTATGGACCTGTCAAGCCCGGCGACGCGCGTTATCTCGTGGAGGAACACCTCTACAAGGGGCGCACCGTCGAAGACTTGCTTGCCCCGCCCAAAGAATTGACCGGGCAGATCGGCTCGCTGCGCGCCAACAAGGGCTACAACCCCGCCGAACAACGCATCGTGCTGGAACGCGCCGGGCGCATCGACCCCGATAATATCGAAGAGACCATCGCCAGCAACGGTTATGAAGCGCTGGGCAAAGTCCTGACTGACATGACACCAGAGCAGGTCATTGAGGTTGTCGAAAAATCAGGCTTGCAGGGACGCGGAGGCGCGGGCTTCCCCGCCGGGCGCAAGTGGAAATTTGTCCGTGCGGCGCAGGGTGACCAAAAATACGTCATCTGCAACGCCGATGAAAGCGAACCCGGTACGTTCAAAGACCGCATCGTGCTCGAAGGTGATCCGCATGTCATCCTGGAAGCGATGGCGATCGCAGGCTACGCTGTCGGCGCGGACGAAGGCTACATCTACATCCGCGGCGAATATGGTCTTGCCTACCGCCGTCTTCAGCATGCCATCGAACAGGCACAGGAATTCGGCTTCCTTGGAAAGAATGTTTTCGGAACCGATTTCAACTTCCACATCCACCTGCACGCGGGCGCAGGCGCATACATTTGCGGTGAAGAGACTGCGCTGATCGAATCCATCGAGGGCAAGCGCGGCATTCCCCGCTCCCGCCCGCCCTACCCCGTCACACACGGCTTGTGGAACAAACCCACCACGGTCAACAATGTCGAGACTCTGGCGAACATCCCCGCCATCATCCGCAACGGCGCGGAATGGTATCGCTCGTTCGGCACGCCGTCCAGCCCGGGCACCAAGGTATATACCATCATGGGCAATGTCAACTTCAGCGGCGTGATCGAAGTACCGATGGGCATCACCCTGCGTGAGGTCATCAACATCTACGCCAAAGGCATGAAGCCCGGCAGTGTGCTGAAACTCGCGCAGACGGGCGGCAGCAGCGGCTCGATCATCCCCGCCGAATTGCAGGATGTGCCAATGGATTTTGAATCCTTCCGCAAGGCGGGCGTTTCACTCGGCTCGGGGGCGCTGCTCATCTGCGACCAGCACATTTGCATCGTCGACCTCGTCAAAGTCCTGTTGCAATTCTTCCGCTTCGAGTCGTGCGGCAAATGCACACCCTGCCGCATCGGCACCCAGCGCACCTATGAGATCGTCGAGCGCATCTCACAGGGCCGAGGCAAACTTGAAGACCTCGACACGCTGGAAGACATCGCCGCCGAAATGGAACGCGCTTCCAACTGCGGATTGGGGCAAACCGCCGCAGTACCGATCCGCGACATGCTGAGACATTTCCGCGCGGAAGTGGAAGCGCACATCCGCGACGCCTCCTGCCCCGCCCACGCCTGTTCGTTGGAACCGGGCAGAGTCCACGTTTAGACATTTAGCATCCACAAGGAGAACCTTATGGTGAAAATAACAATCAATGGAAAAGAGATCGAAGTCCGCGAAGGGATGACCGTCCTGCAAGCTGCGCAGGAGGCAGGCATCACCATCCCGACCCTGTGCGACCACCCCGACCTTGAAGCGTTTGGCGGCTGCCGCCTGTGCGTGGTGGACGTGAAAGGCTGGCGCACGCCGATGGCGTCCTGCACCCTGCCCGTCAACGAGGGCATGGAAGTGGATACGCACAGCCCCGCCATCGAGAAATCGCGCAAGACCATTCTCGAGTTGTTCATGTCCAATTATCATGACAGCGGCTACGAGAACGGACAGAGGGAAGAGACTCAGTTCATGCACTGGGTCAAGCACTACGGCTTGGATGTGGAAAAAAGCATGGCAGCCACACCCCGCCACACCGTAGACAGCGATGCGAATCCCTTCGTCTTTGTGGATCTGAACAAATGCATCCAGTGTACGCGTTGTGTGCGAGCCTGTGCCGACATTCAGGGACGCTTCGTATGGAGCATGGCGGAACGCGGCTTCGATACGCATCCTGTTGCGGGCGCGGACACTGACATGCTCGATGCCCGTTGTGAATCCTGCGGCGCGTGTGTTGCCTACTGCCCGACCGGCGCGTTGGACAACAAAATGTCCATGGGCGCGGGTGTGCCCGACAAGCTGGTGATGACCACCTGTACGTATTGCGGAGTCGGCTGTCAGTTCGAGTTAAATGTTAAGGATGGCAAGATCATCCGCGTGACTTCGACCGAGAAGGCGCCTGTCAACGGCAATCATCTGTGCGTGAAGGGACGCTACGGCTACGATTTCATTCACCATCCGGATCGGTTGGTGAAGCCGAAGGTCCGCCGTTACCTGCTCGAAGGCGGTAAAAAGGAATTAACAGGTTCGCCGTGGGACTGGGTCGAAGCCGAATGGGACAAGACGCTCGAGATCGTG
>CAYPHR010000086.1:0-10056 GCA_964410375.1 uncultured Anaerolinea sp.
ACAGGAATATTCCCATGCTTGCGCGGGGGAGCTGGCGTGTACTTGTCACGCAGCGCGGACAATGTCGCGATGATCTTCGGTCTTGACTCGCGCGGCTCGATGATGTCGTCCACATAGCCCGTGGATGCGGCGTAATACGGATTGTTAAATTTCTCGCGATATTCGCTGGCAAGTTTCTTGCGTTCTTCGGCGGGGTCTGCGGCAGTTTCGATCTGCTTCTTGAACAAAATATTTGCCGCGCCTTCCGCGCCGAGGACTGCAATTTCCGCCGAGGGCCATGCATAGGTGACGTCGGTGCCGAGATACTTGCTCGACATGACGACATACGCGCCGCCATACGCCTTGCGGGTGATGATGCAGATCTTGGGCACGGTCGCTTCGGAGTAAGCGTAGAGCAGTTTCGCGCCGTGGCGGATGATGCCGCCGTGTTCCTGCGCGATGCCCGGCAGAAAGCCCGGGGAATCAACGAAGGTCACGAGCGGGATGTTGAAGCAGTCGCACATGCGCACGAAGCGCGTCATTTTGTCCGCCGCGTCGATGTCGATCACGCCCGCCATGATGGACGGTTCTTGCGCCACGATGCCGACACTGTGTCCGCCGATGCGCGCAAGACCCACGATCGCATTCCGCGCCCAATCGGGTTGGATTTCCAGAAAGGAGTCCTTGTCAATGATTTTTTCGATGACTTGATGCATCACATACGGCTCGTTCGCTTCGAGCGGGATGATGTGATTCAGTTCTTCATCCATGCGCGAGAGATCATCGGTTGGCTGCACGTACGGAGGATTTTCGACATTGTTCGAAGGCAGATACGAAAGGAAATGACGCGCCATATCCAGCGCGGCTTTTTCGCTCTTTACGCTCAAATGCGCCACACCGCTGACCGAGTTATGCACTGCCGCGCCGCCCAATGACTCAGCATCGATGACTTCACCCGTCACGGCTTTGATCACATCGGGTCCGGTCAGGAACATGAACGATGATTTTTCCACCATGATGACCAGGTCGGTCAGGGCGGGGGAGTACGCCGCGCCGCCCGCGCACGGTCCGAGCATCACGCTCACTTGCGGCACCACACCAGAATACTGCGCGTTGCGCCTGAAAATTTCCGCATAACCGCCCATCGAACGCACACCTTCCTGAATGCGCGCGCCGCCCGAGTCGATCAACGAGATGAACGGCACGCCGTTGCGTACCGCCAGGTCCATCACGCGGCAGATCTTGTGCGATTGCATCTCGCTCAGTGTGCCGCCGTAAATTGTAAAATCCTGTGAATATAGATATACCGTCCGCCCGTGAATCTGTCCGTAGCCTGTGATGACCCCATCACCGTAAAACTTCTCCTTCAACAATCCCAGTTCATCGCCCTGATGCGTGATGAACGGTTCGATCTCATTGAACGTGCCGGGGTCGAGCAGCAACTCGATGCGCTCGCGCGCGGTCAACTTTCCTTTGGCTTTTTGCTTGGCAATGCGCTCCTCGCCGCCGCCTTCCAACGCCTTGGCGCGCATCTTGCGCAGTTCCAAAATTCGGGGGTCTTCTTGTGTCATATGCTTTCCTTTGATGTTCGCAGGGGCAATCCATACGATGGGTGATAAATTTCACAATAAAAAGTATATCATCGGATGTCAGACAAGCCAGTGATGGAGGTCATGCCGCAAATAGGATAATCCGCCTCCTCTTTTGTACCTGATACCTGCTTCTGTTTCAATAGGCATTTGTCTGCACTAGGAAAAAATCATCCCGCAAAATTATTGCGGGATGAAAAATCTACGGCACATACGGCGGCAGGGACAGCACTTTGTAACCATCGCCGACTTTTTGCACGCTGATCGCGTATTCCGTGATCGGTTCGGGGAGCGTCTCGCCGCAACAGCCTGTAAACTCGAACAATTCGCCGTCCTTTGTCTTGAACGTGACCGTGAACTCGAATCCGCTCCCTGTTTCCACGGCGTTGACCACGTCCATCACTTCCATGCAGACGAGACCATTCTGCTCGCATCCGCGCTGCCATAGGGACATATGATCTGTGGGGGAGAGGTCGGGATTCCAGCTTGCAAGGAGTTCGTATTCCCCGCCGTATAACGTCACTGCCTCGGCATACTGTCCATTTGCCAACGCGCTGAAGAATGTCCGCAGGGCGGCTTCGGCTTTGGGCATTTCGGATTCCTGTTCGGCAGGTGAACATGCCGCCAAAAGAAGCACAAGCAGAAGGATGAACACTTTTTTCATTTTCTATCCTTTCAGGAGCACGATCTCCCGTTGCGGTTCACCGATGTATAACGCGCCTTCGTCCGTGAGAACGACATCCTCCTCCAAACCGATATATCCATAATTCGGGACTGCCAGCCCGGGTTCCAGCGTATAGACTTGATCATTTTCCAGCATTTGATTGGGCGAGTCGCCGTATTTCTCCCACAGCGGACCGAGCAACGCGCCGCCGTCGTGTGCCACGCGCCCGAGTTGGTGACCGAGCGCGTACTTGTATTCGGGATAGCCTGAATCCGTGACGATCTCGCGGGCGATGGTGTCGATGGAATTGCCTGTCGCGCCGGCTTTCATTGCCTCCCGTGATTTCTCGATGGCGGTGCGGATGGTGATGAATCCACGCTGGACTTCGAGCGGGGCTTCGGTCTCGCCTTCGCGCAGGACATATGCCACACGCTGGATATCCGAGCAGTAGCCTTCATATTTCACGCCAAAGTCAAAATGGATGATATGCCCGCGTTCGATTCTGATTTCGCTGGGTCCGCTGTGCCCGACGATTTTGTCCGGTCCCGCGTTAACAGCGGGATTGTTCTCCGCAGACCAGGCGTAGCCGACTCCGTATTCCTTCATCAATGCATGCATGTAGTCCGCCACTTCGATCTCGGTCATGCCGACCTTGATGAAGTCAAAGGTCTTTTTGTAGATCTCGTCCGTGATCTCGACGGCTTTCTGGATGCGGGCGAGTTCGGTTTGGGTCTTTCGTCCGCGCAGGGAATTGATAATCGGCTCGGCACTGATGATGCGGTCCGCGTAGGGCGTGCCAGCCAGGTATTCCATCAGGAAGCCGTGCATGGCATGGGTCAAACCGTCCGCGTGGGTGTTGTTTCGGGATGTGTTGACCGCTATCTGGTCCGGGTTGAGGCGGGTGATCGTCTCTTTGAAGATGCCGCTGATGGCGGTGTCATATCCAATGATCTCGTTGAATACGCCGAGTTGTGCGATCGCTTCCTTTTCGAGATTGCCGACGATGGCGATCTTGTCTCCGGCTTTGGTGATGATGAGCGCGGAGAGCCAGGTGAGATCGTGCCCGCCGATGAGGAAATCGAGCACGGGATCACGCACGCCGCTGGTCTCGCGGACGAAGGTCAGCCAGAGATCGATGTTTTGTTCTTTGAGGATTTCGACGGCTTGGTTTGCTTTTTCTTGTATGAGAGACATGGGTTCTCCTTGGGTTCCCTCTCCCAGCGGGAGAGGGTTAGGGTGAGGGAATTTTTCGCGGGTCTTTTACCATAAATAACAGGATGCCGATCATTATGGCAGATAATACGGTGGAAATGGAAAAGGTCGGGATGAAGCCCGCCGCGTCCACGATGAAGCCGCCGATGATGGGTGCGAAGATGGTGGCAGGCGCGGTCAGCGTTTGCGAGAGTCCGATGTAGATCGGGCGTTCCGCTTCGGTGCCGAAGCCGACGGTCATTGCCATGCTGATGGTCCAGATGGAAACATTGGCGAGACCGGTCAGGATGAAGATGGGATAGAACCACGTAATGGATGATGCGTTCCACGCAAGGATCGCGCTTAACATGGCGGCGACCCCGCCGAGGATGAGCATGGAGCGATGACCGATTTTATCTCCAAGCCAGCCCATGCCTGCGTTGGCGATGGTCTGCGAAATGGTGAGTGTGGCGGTGAGATAGCCTGCCGTGACCGTGTCCATGTTGAAGTTGCGCAGGGCGTAGATGATGTAGAACGCGAATCCCATTGTGGCGAATTGCGAGATGAAACGCACGCTCAGGAACCAGTTGAAGTTCGCATCCTTGCCCATGACCTTTTTGGCGTCATCCCAAAAGTGGGTCTTTTCTTCGGGGATAATCTTTTCCCGGTCTTCCGGCTCGCGTGTCAGCGAGAGCGCGAACCAAGATATGGTGAAGAAAAAGCTGGCGAGGATGAAGCAGGCTGCAAAGTCCCAGGGGGATGCGATGATATCGAGGATGTATCCCGCAGCGACCGCCGATCCGCTGATGAAGAGGTTTGCCAGCGCGGCTTGCACTCCAAAGAAAGTGCCGCGCGTGTCGGACGGGATGATCTTCGAAATCATGGACGTCCAAGCATTGGCAGTGAAGCCCCCGCCCAGTCCCTGCCAGATGAGCATGATGAAGGTGAGCACCAACCCGGCAGTGACCCCGATGTGCGGAATGAATAACGCGACCATCGCAAGCCCAAAGAATGGAATTCGCTCATGGATGGTCATCATCAACACGGTCGGTTTGTACTGTCGCAGGCGCGAGACGTGGCTGGCGGTGAACAGTTGCGGAAAAAGCCAGCCCGCCGAATGGATGGCGGGGACCAGCCCGATCAGCAGGGCGGAGTCGGTCATGGTGGCGACGAAGAGCGGCAGGATGGTGCTGAAGGAGGCAAAACCGAGCGCCAAGCCAAAAAGACCGCCATCCGTGAGGTTGGCGGTGACATTGTGTTTCAGGTTCTTGCGGACATCTTTTTCGAGATTGGTGAGCATGGACTGGATTGTACCTGACAAGCGAAAAGCCCGGCAGAGGATGCCGGGCTTCATTGACATGCTTGTTTTTTATACCTTGCTAGGCTTTCGGTTTGTCCTTGGCGGCTTCCGGCGTCTCACTGCTTTCAGCGGGGACGGTGGTCTGTCCCTTCACCTTGCCGAGATATTCGGGCAGTTGCACGCCAGCCATGTCGGAAATATCCTGAAGCGGGGGCAGGCTCTTGAACAGGTTGGAGATAAAGTTCGACGTGGACGAGCCGTCGCCATTGCCGCCCGAATCCCAGACGGTGATCTTGTCGATCTTGAGGTTGCTGATGGCTTCCACCTGCCGCGCAACCAGTTCCTCGAGTTTTTCGATCATCAGCAGGGTGGATGCGGCTTGCGCATCGCCGCCGACGCTCTCGACCAGTTTGCGATAACCGTTCGCCTTGGCTTCGAGCAGTTTCTGCATGCCCTCGGCTTCCGCCTGGTATTTGAACAGGATGCCGTCTGCTTCACCTTTTGCCTCGCGCCGGACGCGTTCCGCTTCGGCTTCCGCGGCGATCTCGACCTTGTTCTTATCGACCTCTTCGCGCACAACTTCCTCGGCGCGCAGGCGCTCCTGCTCGGCTTTATACAGCGCTTGTTGGATGGCAACCTGCGCCTCAAAGCGCGCCACTTCCGCCTGTCTCAACGCGGCGGCTTGCTTCACTTCCAGTTCGGCATTGTATTCTGCGATCTGCGCCTTGGAGGTGTTCTCACCGCGGACCGCAAGCGCTTCCTGCTCCTGCACGCGCTGGCGCTGATTTGCATCGGCGGTTTTTCTACCGATCTCCGCTTCCGCCATGGCTTCGGCAACCCTGACCTCCTGCTCGCGGATGGCATTCGCTTCGCCAATCGCGCCTTTTTTGGATTGCTCCGCCACGTCGATCTTTGCCTGGTTGATGGCTTAAGCCGCCGCTTTCTTCCCGATGCTGGCAATGTAATCCGACGCATCGGTGATGTCTGTGATGTTGACGTTGATCAACTGCAAACCGATCTTGTTCAGTTCGGGTTCCACATTCCGGCGGATGGCTTCCAGGAAGCTTTCGCGGTCCTGGTTGATCTGTTCAATGGTCAATGAAGCGACCGTGAGACGCAGTTGACCGAAGATGATCTCCTTTGCCATTTCTTCAATGGCGTTCTGTGGCAGGCGCAGGATTCTCTCCGCCGCATTACCCATGATCTCAGGGACGGTGCTCACGCCCACGGTGAACGTGCTGGGCACGTTGATGCGGATATTTTGCAGGGACAACGCGTTCTCGAGCGGGATGTTGATCGTGATGGGGGTTAAGTTCAGGTAAGCGTAATCCTGAATGAGGGGCCAGACGAACGCGCCGCCTCCATGCGTGGTCTTGCTCGAACGCCCCTTTTCCACACGCCCGTAAATGACCAGCACCCGGTCCGATGGACAGCGTTTGTAACGACTCGCCAGGAATATTACGAAAAAAAAGACGAGTATTACAAAAGCCATTAAAGACAAGACACCTAACGTGGTAGAACCCATTTCAGCCTCCTTGTATTAGCTTATTTTTTCGACAATCAGAGTATTTCCGCCCGATACATCCACCACGCGGACTTTTTCACCCGTGGCGATTGCGGTCTTGCTTTTGGACGAAGCATCGAAGATCTTTAACGAGCCTTGCACGATGACCTGTACCTGCCCGGTGCCGTTCTTGGGGATGGTCAGATAAACGCTGCCTTCGTTTCCGATTGTGTTGCGGATGTTGATTGTTCCTTCGGTTTGCAGGCGTTTCATCTGGGAAAAGATAAGTCCGATTACACCCACTGTGACGGCGCCTGCCGCCACTCCGCCAATGACAGTCAACAAGACGGGCAGGTCCGCTTTCAGCATTGTCAATCCAACCAACCCGAACATCATGAAGAAGGACGTCAATCCCTGCAGGGACATGAATTTGAAACCTACATCCCCGTCCAGGGAAACATCGCCGTCCACATCTTCGCCGAAGTCTCCGCCGCCGAATGCCAGTAACAACATGCGGAGCAGCAATAGCGTCCCGCCGACGATGGCGGATGCCCAGTAAATGACCTCGATCCAACTCAACCCAAACATGATTTTCCTTTCCTGTGCTTGTCTGGTCAAATTATACCTGATACATCTACGCGTAAACTGGTCGGCGGTTGCCGGGGGAGGACCTATTGACAGAACCTGCGTTTTGGTTAAAATAAAAACGAACGTTCGTTCATTTTTAGGAGGCGCAATGCACCCGAAAGAAAAACTGAAGAAGGGGGAGGCTACCCGTCTCGCCATCGAAGACGCCGCTATTGAGTTGTTCATGGAGCAGGGCTACCACGCCACATCCATGCGGCAGATCGCGGAGCGGACAAACCTTGCCTTGGGCGGAATTTACAATCATTTTTCGAGCAAGGAAGAGTTATTCGAAGCCATCATAGTGGATAAACATCCCTATAAGAAAATACTGCCGATCATCCTTGAAGCGGATGGAGAGACGATTGAGGGGTTCATGAAGAATGCCTTGAATGTGATTATGAACGAGCTTAGTGCGGAGCCCGTTTACATCAAATTGCTGTTTATCGAGATTGTGGAGTTCAATGGCAGGCATGGGGCGGTATTGTTGAAAGAGATCGCGCCAAAGATACTGCCTGTTTTTGAAAAACTGGTCAAATCCAGAAAAGACCTGCGTGTGACCAACCCCGCCGTGTTGATGCGTTCCTTCGTTGGCATGATCATGTCGTATTTCGTTACGGAGATGTTGATCTCCCATTCGGCTTTCAACAAGTTCCTTCCAAAAAATCAAAGGGATGCATATGTGGATATTTATCTGCATGGCATATTGAAATCAGAAGGATGAGTTATGAATTCTGAATTTTGCCCATTCATACTTCTGAATTCAGATTTCATAATTTTGGAGTGCCCATGAATTCTCGCCTTGCTTCCATCATCCGCAAGGAATTTATTCAAATATTCCGCGATGTGCGCACGCTGGTGATGATTCTCGTCATTCCGATCATGCAGTTGTTCCTGCTTGGTTATTCCGCCACGAATGACGTGCGCAACATTCCGCTGGCTGTGCTGGACCAAAGCCGCAGCGCCGAATCGCGCGCCTTGCTGGATGCCTATCGCGCGGCAGACTACTTCCGGGTTGCCTACAGCGTGGATTCTGAATCTGAAATTGAAGCCCTCATCATGTCGGGTGAGGCGCGCGCAGCGATGATCATCCCGCCCGACTATGCCCGTCAACGTACTGATGGCAGCGCGCAGATCGCCTTCATCCTCGACGGCTCTGACCCGACCAGCGCATCCACGGCGTTGGCGGCATCCCAACTCATCGGGCAGGCGCATGCAACGGGCATCCTTGCGCAGAAGTTTGAACGCAGCGGCATGACCCTGCGCCTCCAGCCGCCAGTGGAAGTCCGCACGATGGTGTGGTTCAATCCTGATCTCATCAGCGCGCATTTTATGATTCCCGGCGTGATCGGCATGGTGTTATTCGCCATCGCCGCCATTCTCACCGCCACCTCGGTCGTGCGTGAACGCGAGCGTGGCACCATCGAACAACTCATCGTTACACCCATCCGCCCGTGGGAACTCATTGTCGGAAAGCTCACGCCCTATGTCATCCTAGGATTTTTCAACACCATTGAAGTGCTGGCAGTGGGGCATTGGTGGTTCGGCATGCCCATCCGCGGCGACCTCGGTACGATCCTGCTCATGTCGGGCATTTTCCTTGTCACGGGGTTGGGCATCGGGCTTTTCGCCTCCACCATTGCCAACACACAACAGGAAGCCATGCTTACCGTCTGGATGACCCTCCTGCCGAGCATTTTCCTTTCGGGCTTTTTCTTCCCGCTCGAAGCCATGCCCAAGATCCTGCAATGGATTTCCTATCTCATGCCTTTGCGCTACTACCTCGTCATTCTGCGCTCGCTGTTGCTCAAAGGTGTCGGTCTCGAACTGCTCCAATTTGACGTCATTGCCATGACGCTTTTCGCCGTCGGCATCATGATCGCAGCCGCGCTTCGGTTTAGAAAGCGGCTTGATTGATTTCTTTCATCCCTATTCTTTCCGCTCGAAGGAAAGACGAAAGAAGAAAGACACTTCCTCAAGGAGTATCCATGAACCACAAACGCCCGCCCATTCCTGCCATCGTCATCCTCGTGCTGATCATCGCGTTCAGCATTTACTTCATTGTCACCCAATCCACGCAGGAGAAAGACGGCGTGTTGACCGCATCCGGAACCATCGAAGCGACCCAAGTCAACATTGCGCCTGAACTCGCCGGTAAGGTGATAGAGGTCCTGATCGAAGAAGGTCAATTCGTGATGAAGGACTCTGCGCTTCTTCGCCTCGACCCCAGCCTGCTGACTGCCCAACGAGCCGTTGCCTCCGCCCAGGTGGATTCTGCCAACGCCGCCCTCGCATCTGCCCAAACCAAATATGACCAAACGCTCGAAGCCGCCATTGCCGCGCAGGTCGGGCAGCGTGCCGCAGATTGGCGAGCTTCATCTCCCAGTGAATTTGACCAGCCGAATTGGTACATCGAACAGTCTGCACAGATCACCGCCGCTCAAGCGGAGTTGGATTCTGCGCAAACAGAGATCACCGAAGCGCGAACATCCCTCGATAATGTTTTGAACAGCGTAGATAACGCTGGCTTTGTGGCGGCAGAAAAACGCCTCGCCGAAGCGCGGATAGCCTTCCTCGTTGCAAAGGATGTCAAAGCGCAAGCGGATGCTGGTTCTCAAAGCGGCGGCTTGCGCGATGCCGCCTCTGATTATTATGATGCCGCCGTGGATGAACTCGACGAAGCGCAGAAAGAGTACGATGACCTGCTTGATACAGATGCCGCCGAAGATATCGAATACGCCCGCGGACGAGTCTTCGTCGCCGAGCAGCGTTACGATGCGGCATATGCCCGCTTGCTTGCGTTGCAGACAGGTGAAAATTCTCCCGCTGTGATCGCCGCGAAAAATGCCCTGGATCAGGCGCAGAAAAATGTCGCGCAGGCAGAAGCAAGCCTGGAGTTGGTCGAGGCGCAGATCGCCAAACTCACCGTCAACGCCCCGATGGATGGCGTCATCCTCACCCGCAATGTCGAGCCTGGTGAATTCATCCAGCCTGGTGCGGTTGCCCTCAAACTCGCGGACTTGAATAACCTGACCATCACCGTGTATGTGCCCGAAGACCGCTACGGCGAAATTATGCTCGGACAAACCGCCGAAGTGACCGTGGATTCGTTCCCCAATGAAGTGTTCATTGCCACTGTCATTCACATCTCCGACAAAGCCGAGTTCACCCCGCGCAACGTCCAAACCGTGGAAGGGCGCAGCTC
>CAYPHR010000087.1:0-10042 GCA_964410375.1 uncultured Anaerolinea sp.
TCTTCGTCGTTTTACGAAATTCGCCAACTCCCCAGATGACGGCGGTGAACATGGTGAATAGCACGACCACTGCAAGCGAGTTTCCAACGAGGTCTCTCGAAAATTTTTCCTGCCAGGTTGCTGTATCCCCGATCGGAAGGGTGGTGGCGGTTTGGGTGGAACCGGCAGGCTCAAGTTGCGTTTGAGGCGAGGAGATTCCCAAATATTCGGGCAAGCCGGAAATATCGGGCCAGTCGATGCCGCCCTGCGCAAGATGGGTTTCGATCAGGGTGGGGAATCGTTCGGGGATGTCGGCAGAGCCGATCAGGTAGATATTTCCAACCACAAGGAAGGGAACCCCGCTGCTTTCCAGACCGAATTTTTGCAGCGCCGCGAGGAACAGTTCCTGTCCTTCGGGCTGGGTGACGTCAACGCCGACGATCTGGAGCTGGTCGCCGTATTTTTCAAGGAGCGGGGGGAAGGTGTTTTCCATGACGTAGTGACAATGCCCGCAGCTTGGGGAGTAGAAGAACACGGCACGCACAACGGCATCCGATGTCTGCGCGTGTGCGGGGGAGGCGATCAATAAACTGGCAAGGATCAACAGGCTGAATACTGCAAGAATCTTTTTCACGGCTTGCTCCTTATCTATAAACGAATTGTAACTTTTGAGTTTTGTGGGACAAGTGAGATATGTCATTGTTCGAGGGGATATTAGACTTCTTGCAAAAGTCACATTTTTACCTGCTCAAGGCGGTATTTATGCAATCAAACAAATCGGAAGATTCTGCTTCTACGTTGCGCACAATTTTAGAAAATCCGACCTGCTTTCGCACATTATATGTATTCATTAGCGAATCTAATACTTGAATATTACCTTCATCACTTATCCAAATATGGGAATGGTATAAAATCTCTTTTAGTGAAATATATCACAATTGGAGATGCAATGAATAAAAAGATGATAGCGGGCGGTTTGATCGTACTGGGGGCGCTCCTGTCCGGGTGTTCGGCGCCGGCAGAGGTTCCGGCGGCGGAAATGCCAATAGAGACAGAGGCAGTTGCCGCTGAGTCTGCGCCGGATTCGAGCGAATGTCTATCGTGTCATACGGATAAGCAGCGCCTCATCGATACGGCGAAGCCTGAAGAGGCGGACCACGAGGCTGAATCCAAAGGGGTTGGCTGAGGGGGCGAGGTGGCTCCGTTGGAGCCATGGGAGAAAGTGCTCGTAGATGCTGAAAAATTCCTGCAGACCGAACACGGCAAGTTGACGTGTATCGAGTGCCATGGAGGCGTGAATGTTTCCGTGAAGGACAGCGCGCATACCGAGATGATTGCCAGCCCAAGCGAACAGCCTGATGTGTATTGCGCCGAATGCCATGAAGCGGAAGCGGCTGCGTATCCGAATTCTTTGCACAACACGCAAGCCGGGTACTGGACGACCATCAACACCCGCAATGGAAACATCCCTGAAGACCACCCCGCGCTGGAAGAAATGTTCGGCAATCATTGCGCGTCGTGCCATACATCCTGCGGCGAGTGTCATGTCAGCCAGCCAAAAAATGTGGGCGGCGGCTTGTTCACCGGGCATGTCTTCGAGAAGACCCCGCCGATGACGCGCTCCTGCACCGCCTGTCACGGCAGCCGCGTTGGGAACGAGTATCTCGGCAAGAACGAAGGCTTCCCCGGCGATGTTCACTTCCGCGAAGCACGCATGAATTGTGTTAAATGCCATACGGGCGAAGCCATACACGGTACGGTGGATGCATCCCTCATGCCGGACCATCGCCTGAGCGGCGCGGAAGACCCGAAGTGTACCGACTGTCATCCCGATGCAGCGGGCGGCGTGGACGGCATCGAAATGCACGGACAGCACAGCGATGATCTATCCTGCCAGGTCTGTCATTCGATCAGTTACACAAGCTGCGACGGCTGTCATGTGGCAGTCAGCGAGACGAGCGGAAATCCGTTCTTTGAAACGCAGGCGACCTACATGACGTTCTTCATTGGGAAGAATCCGATCCAAAGCGAGGAGCGTCCCTACAAGTATGTTCCTGTCCGCCATGTGCCGATTGCACCGACCAGTTATGAATTCTACGGAGAGAACCTCCTGTCGAACTTCAATGCCCTGCCGACATGGGTGTATGCCACTCCGCACAACATTCAGCGGAATACGCCTCAGAATGCCTCGTGCGAAGCCTGCCACGGCAACCCGGATATTTTCCTGACCGCCGATAAAGTGCAGGAAGCCGAATTGACGGCGAACTCGTCCGTGATCGTGCAAGCCCTGCCGGCTCCGCTGGACCTGATCTTTGCCGCCATTCCGCAACCGGCAAGCCATGCCAACCTTGCCACGAACTCATGCGTCGCCTGTCATGCCGCCGGTATTCGTAATGCGCCTGTATTCCCTGAAAGTCACATCGAATACAAGAATGAAAGTTGTTCCGGATGTCACAAGCTGCCGTAAAGCCGCTTGATATGAAAAAAAGAATCTTCACAAGGAGAAGACATAATGTATAAAAAGTTTCAAGTAGTGTTCGCCCTGTTCCTTGCGCTCAGCCTGATCATGAGCGCGTGCGGTTCGCCTGCACCTGCTCCCGCCGAACCGGTGGCGGTGGAAGAGCAGCAACCGGAGACCGCTCCCGAAGTTGTCGTGGAGGAAGAGCCCGTTGTCGAGACCGGACCGGATGCGCTGGCGCTGTTCACCGAACTCGCCGCCAACCTGCCCGCCGACAAAGGTTACGGCTCGGTCGGCGCTGCCGCGCTCAATACCGAGCTTGTCGAGAAGGATATCTTCCTGCTGGATGTGCGCGAAGCCACCGAATTGGAAAAAGACGGCTATATTGACGGAACTGTCAATATCCCCGTCCGCGACGTGCTCAACAACCTGGACAAACTCCCCGGTTTGGATGACACCATCGTCGTTCTGTGCGCCTCCGGTCATCGCGGTGGCATGGTCATGGCAGCCCTGAGGCTTTTGGGCTACACTGATGTCCGCAACCTGGGCGGCGGTCTTAATGCATGGAAGAAAGCCGAACTCCCGGTCGTGACCGGCTCCATGCCTCAAGCGCCCGAATCCATCAGCACTCCCATTGTTGACGACCAGCCTCTCTATGAGATGCTCAACGGGTTCTTTGTCAACATGCCGGAAGGTTTCTATGCCATCAACGCTGCCAAGTTGTCCGAAGAACTGACCGGTTCCGACCTGCCCTTCATTGTCGATGTCCGCAGTCAGGGGGAATGGGACAAAGACGGTTACATCGAAGGTTCTGTCAACCTGCCTTTCAGCGATTTCTTTGCGAGCATCGACCAACTCCCGGCGGATAAAGATGCCCGCATTGTCATCCTGTGTGCCTCCGGTCATCGCGGCGGCATGGTCATGATGGCTCTGCGCCTGATGGGCTATACCGATGTCGTCAACCTGGGCGGCGGACTCAACGGTTGGAAAGCCGCCGGCATGCCTGTTGTCGGTGCAGTTGACTGGCCCGCCACTTTCGCCGATTTCATCACCAACCTGCCCGCCGAGCAGAAGTTCTACTCGGTGGCAGCCGCCGACCTGAACCAGATGCTGGCAGAGAATCCGCCTTTCATCGTGGATGTCCGCCAAGCCTCCGAGATCGAAGCCAATGGTCACATCGAAGGCGCGATCCATATCGAGATCCGCGAGTTGATGAAGAACCTCGACAAACTGCCCGGCAAGGATGAAAAGATCGTGGTGGTTTGCGCGTCCGGTCATCGCGGCGGCTATGCCATGGCTGCCCTGCGCCTGTTGGGATACACGGATGTGTTCAACCTGAACGGCGGTATGAACGGCTGGAAAAAGGCTGAATTCGCAGTGGTGGAAGGCATGCCCGAAGCGGCTGAAGCCATCAGCACGCCGGATGTGGACGCCATCCGCCTTGCCTACTTCGACAATTACTTGAGCAATCTTGATCCGGCTGCCGGTTTCGGTTCGGTCAAAAACGATGTGCTGAACACCGAGCTGGCGGAAGGCAAGGAAATCTTCCTGCTCGACATTCGCCGCCAAGCAGAATGGGATGATGTTGGTCATATCGACGGTGCAGTACTGGTTCCGCTCAACGACATTCCTGCCAACCTGGATCAACTGCCCGCCGAGAAGGATGCGATCATTGTTGTGATCTGTGCAAGCGGTCATCGCGGCACAGTCGTTCAGATGTATCTGCAATCCCTTGGTTATACCAACGTCCGCAATTTGAACGGTGGTATGGGCGGCTGGATCGGGGCTGAACTGCCGGTCGTCAAATAAAGAATCAGGAGCGTGCTCCTGATATGAGAACAATCTGCCTGTGAGGAGGACTCGCAGGCAGATTGCTTTATGGCGTCATAAGTGAAACTTGACGATTGTCACTACCCAGGCTTATGAGAAAGGCTTATTCTTATGCAAAGGAGCCATCATCATCACTTATTGGATACGGAGAAAAAAATGATCGAGCTGTCCACTTTGCGTGTCTTTCTCATCGCCGCGGAGGAAAAGAATTTCAGCAATGCAGCGAAACGACTTCACATGTCGCAATCCGCCGTCAGCCAGAACATCCAATCGATGGAGAAGGCATACGGCGTGGAGTTGTTCATCCGCCGCGGGCGCTCGGTGGAATTGAGCGAGGCGGGACAGTCCATTTTACCGATGGCACGGGAGGTGTTACGCGCCGCCCGTATGCTGGAAGACGGCTTTCAGGGAATCAATAATCAAGTGGGCGGCGAGTTGTTGATCGGTTGTTCCACATCGGCGGGGAAGTATCTCATGCCCGCCCTGCTCTCCGACTTTCAACGGGAATATCCGGCGGTTCATCCGCGCGTTAAGATAATGGGGCGGGAGGGGGTGCATGACCGCCTGTTGAATCAAAGCATTCCCATGGGGGTTTCAAGCAAATATTTTGAACACCGCGACCTTGAATGCCTGCCCCTGTTCGATGATCGCATCTTTCTGATCGTTTCGTCCGACCATCCCTGGGCGGATTACGGCAAAGCCACGCCTGATGACCTGCAGGACCAGCGCATGATCATGCCGGAGGAAATTTCCGGGACGAGTGAAACGGTGCTGCAAAACCTGAAGAATTTCGGCATTACACCCGATATGCTGAATGTGACCATGGAACTCGGCAATCCGGAAGCGATTGAAATGGCGGTGGAACGCGGGGTGGGCATCGCCTTCGTCTCTGAAATGGTGGCGGCGCGCGGATTGGCGTTCGGGCGCATCAAGAAGGTCGAACTGCAGGGATTGGACCTGCGGCGTACGGTCTACATTGTGCGCAACCTGAACTATCCTTTCACGCGCTCACAAACCTTGTTCTGGGATTTTGCCCAATCGCAACGCGAACAGTTGAATACGGAGATCTGGGACAGTTTGGTCAATTTTAAGATGATGGCGTAATGCGATACATCGTGTGATTTATTTTACAGACCCTGCCGAGGCGCAGGGTCTGTTTTGTTTATCGGGATCAAACGTCAGGGCGGCGGGAAGCGTTGTGAATTAAGTCACAAAAAAGACGGGATTTCCTTCCATGTCTAAAAAGCGGGGCATCTGGAATAATAAGGTCAACCATAACATTATTTAATAGGCATGCCTTATGAATTCGAAACCCATGAGTGAAAGCACGGAGATGTATCTCAAAGCGATCGCGGAGTTGGATGACCGCGATGTAGTGGCGATGGCCCGCCTTGCGGAACGTTTGAGCGTGACGCCTGTTTCCGCGAACGAGATGGTGCGGCGGTTGGGAGAGCAGGGGCTGGTCACGCACAAGCCATATAAAGGGGTGACGTTGACGAAGAAGGGGCGCGAGGTTGCCAGCAATGTACTGCGCAGGCAGAGATTGTGGGAGCGTTTTTTACACGACCATTTGAAGATCGAGTGGGCGCAGGTGTATGAATTTGCGTGCTCGCTGGAACATGCCACCGCGCCGGAGGTGACCGAGGCGCTGGCTGCATTTTTGGAGCATCCGAAGACCTGCCCGCGCGGGAACCCGATCCCTGCCGAGGATGGCTCGTTCGAGCCGCTGGATGGTATCTTGCTGAGCGAAGCGGAAGTTGGCGCGGCGGTGCGCGTGCTGGCGGTCAATGCCACGGCGACGGAAGTGCTGAAATATTTGCAGGAGCGGAATATTCTGCCCGGGCGCGATATTGAAATCATCGAAGCCGCGCCGATGCAGGGTCCGCTGACATTGAGGGTGGGCGATAAGGAAGTGGCATTGGGGCTGTCACTGGCTGAATTTGTGATCGTGAAACCAACGAAATAACAAGGAAACCATCATGACTGAATCAATTCAACTTCATCTATTGCGACCCGGTCAACGCGGGACGATCTTGAAGGTCAACGGGGCGGGGGCATTGCGCCGACGCTTTGTGGAAATGGGCATCGTCAAAGGCGAGACCATTTTGATCGAGCGCGACGCTCCGCTGGGCGACCCGGTGGCGTATTTCATCAAGGGTTATCACCTCGCATTGCGGAGGGAAGAAGCCGCGCATATCGAAGTGTGCCTGCATGAGGTTGTCAATGGCTGAGTTGACCATCGCGCTGGCGGGCAACCCGAACGCCGGAAAAACCACCATCTTCAACGCGTTGACGGGGTTGTCCCAGCATACGGGGAATTGGCCCGGCAAGACTGTGGAGAAGAAGGAGGGCAGGATCAAGGTCGGGGAAACATTCGTCAATGTCGTGGACCTGCCCGGTACCTACAGTCTGACAGCGTATTCCCCCGAAGAGATCATCGCGCGCGATTTCATCATTGATAGCCGCCCCGATGTGGTCATCAATGTGGTGGACGCGACCAACCTCGAGCGCAATCTGTATCTGACGGTGCAATTGCTCGAACTCGATGTGCCCGTGGTGATGGCGCTCAACATGACCGACGACCTGCAAAAGGACGGTTCAAGGATCAACCTCGATCATCTTTCACGGTTTCTCGGCGACATTCCCATTGTGAACACAACCGCGAATCGCGGGGTGGGAATTCGCGAACTGATGTCCAAAGCGGTACAGGCGGCGAGACAATGACAATGGCAACACAGCTCTTTCGACTCGATTATGGCGGCAAGCTCGAACGCGAGATCACCCGCCTGATCGAGTCGTTCTCCGAATTACAACTCGACACCAAACGCTATCCCCAACGCTGGCTGGCGCTCAAACTGCTCGAAGCCGATGCGGAAATTCTGGAGCAAGTGCGCGCCATGCCGAACGGAGGGCAGGTCCTTGCAATGGCGGCACAAAGCGCGGAGAAACTCAAGTCGATGTTGGGCGACGATGTGGATATGCTCATCGCCGACCGCCGCTACGGGTTCATCAACGGCATCGTGCGCCAAGCCCTGCACCGTCCGCACATGGACCGCATCACGCTCACCGACCGCATCGATGACATCGTCACGCACAAGTGGCTCGGTCTGCCGATCTTTTTCGCGATGATGTATGTGATGTTCCGCCTCGTGATCGATGTCTCCGCGCCGTTCCTGGATTGGACGGATGCGGTCATCACCGGTCCCATTGCGGGATGGTTCTCGCATCTGCTCGACCTCGCATCTGCTCCCGCGTGGATGCATTCCCTCGTCGTGGAGGCAGTGATCGGCGGAGTCGGCGGCGTGCTGGTCTTTGTCCCCGGCTTGCTGATCTTATACTTCTTCCTAGCATTATTAGAAGATTCGGGTTATATGTCCCGCGCCGCTTTCGTAATGGACCGCTTCATGCGCGTGATCGGCTTGCATGGCAAATCCTTCATCCCGATGATCCTCGGCTTCGGATGCGCTGTCCCTGCCATTTACGCCACGCGGACAATTGCCAGCCGCCGAGACCGCGTGCTGACGGCACTGCTCGTGCCGCTCATGTCGTGCTCGGCGCGCTTGCCCGTGTATGTTGTGTTCGGTCTGGCGTTCTTCGGCGCGCGGGCTGGGACGGTGATCTGGGGCATGTACGCGCTGGGCATTCTGGTTGCAATGTTGGCGGGTATGGTCTTCACGCGCACAATATTGAAGCCCGATGCATCCTCTGCGTTCGTGTTGGAACTGCCGCCGTATCGTCAGCCCGCCTTGAAAAGCGTGCTGATCCACATGTGGGAGAACACGCGCGAATTCATCCGCAAGGCAGGCACGGTGATCCTGTTCGCGTCGCTGGTGATGTGGATCTTGCTTAACTTCCCCTGGGGTGTGGAGGATAAACGCGATTCATACTTTGGTCAGGTCAGCGGCGCGATCGCGCCTGTCTTTGCTCCGCTTGGGTTCGGCGACTGGCAAACCAGCGGCGCGTTGGTGACGGGTTTCATGGCAAAGGAGATCGTGGTCAGCACGCTCAGCCAGATTTACATCAATGCGGATGACGATGGAGATGCGGCTAAGCCGACCACATTTGGCGAAGACTTGGCGGGCATCGGTACAGGTTTCCTCGATGCGACCGTGAATTCTGGAAGAATCCTGTTGAGCATCATCCCCGGCGTGAACTTGATGGACGAAGAGGCAGAAGCGCAGGATACGGTCTTGAGCCGCGCACTGCGCGAACACTTCACCCCGTTGAGCGCTGCGGCTTTGCTGGTATTCGTGCTTTTGTATGTGCCGTGCGTTGCGACGCTGGGCGCGATCAAACATGAGTTCGGCATATCATGGGCGGTGACTTCTGCTGTGTATCAAACTGCGGTGGCGTGGCTGGCAGCCCTCCTTGTGTACCAGGGCGGTCTGCTGTTGGGGCTTGGATAAATGCTGACGCAACTGGTGTCCCTGCTGGCGAGTAAGGAAGACGGCTTGAGCCTGTTTGAGATCAGCCGCCAGATGAACGCCCAGCCCTCGGCGGTGAGATCCATGCTGGAACTGCTGGTGCAAAAGGGCAGGCTGTTGGAAGTCGGACCCGATGGGAAGGCATGCGCGGCATGCGGATTGGAGTCCAATTGCCAGCTTTTGGCGGTGCGCGGAAAACGATATTTGATTTCGCGATCAAGCTCATGCGAGACATTTTGCAATGGAAAGTTGTTATAATACGTTTGAGTGAATATTCACAAATTGAAAAGGAGATCTGCCATGTTTGAAAAAAGCATCGAATTACTAAATAAAGCCGTTGCGGACGAACTTTCGGCTGTGCATCAGTACATGTATTTCCACTTCCACTGCGAAGACCAGGGCTATGAACTGCTCTCGCGTTTGTTCATCAAGACCGCGGTGGACGAGATGCATCATATCGAACGCTGTGCGGAGCGCGTCCTGTTCCTCGGCGGCGATGTGGAAATGAAGCCCGCCGTGGAAGTGCAGAAGATCCAGGATCCGCAAAAGATGCTGGAATTGGCACGCAAGATGGAAGAAGAAAGCGCCCGCGATTACAACATCTGGGCGAACGAGTGCTCCGCCAACGCGGATGCGGGCTCGCGCAAGATCTTCGAGGGACTGGTGGAGGAAGAGGAACGCCACTTCAGCCAGTATGACCTTGAGATGGAAAAGATCAAGAAATACGGCGAGCAGTACCTTGCACTGCAGTCGCACGAGGGCAGTAAAGTCGTCCCCGGAGAAGCAGGCGCGGGTTAAGAGTCGAAGCGGTTCGGTTTGTCAGGGACGTCCCTCCATGAGTGAGGGGCGTCCTTTTTTTCGCGGGATAAATCCATTTTTGGTATACTTCGGGGAAAATCCAAACAGGAGATATGCCATGCCCACAGTGCGCGATATGATCCGTAAGAAGGGAAGTGAAGTTTTTTCGATCTCTCCAGATGCGACGGTGTATGAGGCGCTCGCCCTCATGGACAAGCACAACACGGGCGCGTTGATGGTGGTGACGAATGGCAAGGTGGAGGGAATCCTCTCGGAACGTGACTGCGTGCGCCGCGTGGATTTGGCGGGGAAAAATTCCAAGAGCACCAAGGTCAGTGAGATCATGACCAGCAAGGTTGTCTATGTGGAGGCGGGGCAGGAACTGGAAGAATGCATGGCGCTGATGATCGATAAGAACATCCGCCATTTGCCGGTGTATGACGGCAAGGAGTTGCTGGGTTTGCTCTCGGTGCGCGATGTGTTGAAGGAAGTGGTGGACGTGCAAAAGTTCATGATCTCGCAGTTGGAGCATTACATCACGGGCGGGGGACGG
>CAYPHR010000088.1:0-10039 GCA_964410375.1 uncultured Anaerolinea sp.
AACCGGGTCCCATCATTGGAAAACTGCTTGAATCCATCCGCGAGAATCAAGCCGCCGGGAAGATCGAAACCCGCGAGCAGGCGCTGACATTCGCGCGGGAAGAAATGGAAAACTTTAAAGGTGAATAATGAATTATGTATTCTTCGATCTCGAATCACAAAACCTGTTCGACGAAGTCGGCGGGCGTGACCACATCGACAAACTCAAATTTGCCTGCGGCGTCACATATTCGACCGCAAAGAATGATTTCACTGTTTATTGGGAAATGAATGTTCCTGCGCTGATTGACGAATTGAAGTCTGCGACGAAAGTGGTCGGATTCAACCTGCTTGATTTCGACTACAAAGTCCTGCAGCCATACTCCCCTCAGACCCGCTTCGCATCCATTCCGACCCTCGACCTGCTTCTCGACATCCAGCGGACTCTCGGCTTTCGCCTGAGTCTGGATAACATTGCGAGCGCCACACTTGGCACGGCAAAAACCGCCGACGGCATCCAGTCCGTGCAGTGGTTCAGGAATGGCGAATTGGATAAGGTTGCCGAATACTGCAAAGCGGATGTGGACATCACGCGCCGCGTATTTGAATTTGGGCGCGATAACGAGTATATTTATTACAAATCCAAATTGGGAAGTAAACTGAAAGTGAGTGTGAAATGGAAATGATCAAACTTAACGGTATCGAGATTTCGTATGAACGCCGCGGCGCTGGAACGCCGCTCATGCTGGTGCATGGCTTTCCGCTCGACCATACATTGTGGAACGAAACGGCATCCCTGCTGGAGGGCGATTTCGACCTGATCCTGCCGGATCTGCGCGGATTTGGCGGTTCGACTACAATCGAAACGCCGTATCTCATGTCCGATATGGCGGATGATCTGGCGGCTCTATTGGACCACTTTGGTATCGAGAAAACTGCATTGGCAGGGCATTCGATGGGCGGATATGTGGCGCTTGCTTTCGCGAAGAAGTATCCGCAGAGGGTGAGCGGGCTGGCGCTGGTCTCTTCGCAAGCCGCCGCCGATGCGCCCGACCGCAAGGAGGGACGCTACAAAACTGCGCAGGATGTCGCCGAAAAAGGTGTGGAAGTTGTAGCGGATGCCATGACGCCAAAGCTCTCTTCTAATGCAGAAGTGCAGGCATTCGCGCGGGAGTCCATTTTGAGGCAGGGGAAGGCTGGGGTGATCGGTGCGCTCAAGGCAATGGCGGAGCGGGAGGATTCCATGCCAATTCTTTCCTCCTTTGATTTTCCTGTTGTGCTGATCCACGGCGATGCGGATGCGCTGATTCCGCTGGAAAAGGCGCAGGAGATCAAGGAGGCGTTGCCGGATGCGAAGTTGGTCATTCTTCAAGGGGCTGGTCATCTCCCAATGATGGAGCTTCCGGGAGAGACTGCCGACGCATTGAAATTGCTGAAGTAAATGAACAAGCCCGCCACTGGTATGTGGCGGGCTTGTTCATTGAGGAGAATCAATTGTCGGCTAGGGGAGAAGCGGAGCGGTGTTGCTTAAATTAACTTTTTTTTGGTCAACCGGCATGTGGAGGGAGCCTGTCCGCCGTACCATCTTGCGGATGTGCGCGACCAGGACACCGCTTGGAACGGGTTTGACGAGGAAATCATCCGCGCCGACATCCAATACACTGGCGACCATGCGCGGGTCGTTGATGGCAGAGAGGATGAGGATGGGGGCGCTGCTGAATTGGCGTACCGCCTTGCAGACCTGCCAGCCGTCCACGTCGGGCATCATGAGATCGAGCAGGATGACGTTCGGGCTCTTCTCTTTGGCGAGGTGGATACCTTCCGCGCCGCTGTTGGCTGTGATCACGTCGAAGCCGTGGGTTTTGAGCAACATGCTCATGAGTTCGGTGATGGCGATATCGTCATCAATGACAAGAATTTTTGTGTTCATAAGTTTACCGTTGGCACAATTATGACCGATAAATCCCAAAGTGAACTTTGCAATATATTTACAGGTTGCCTGACTTATCTAAATTGTTTGGTCGGCTTGCAAGGCATTGAGATCATCATTTTGCTGACCGGAATTCTGTGCATCTCGTTTTGTAGGGATGGTTTATTTGTCGGCTATCTTTGAGAGCGTGTCCATGAATTGAATACTCGTGTAAGAGGTCTGCTTATCTGGTGATGTTTGTCATGTGTGAATTAGACCGTTTTTGGTAAAATATTTCACAATCAAAATTTGAAAATTCAAATCCTTTATGGAGGCTAAAATGACCAAGTGGGTTTATTTGTACAACGAAGTAAAAGAAGCGGAAAAGGTTGCCGGTGGTTCATGGGATGCAGTGAAGGCGCTCGTGGGGGGGAAGGGCTCCGGTTTGCTGGATATGACCCGCGCAGGGGTGCCGGTTCCGCCCTTTTTTACCGTGACGACCGAAGCGTGCAATGCCTATCAGAAACTGGGTAAGTTCCCTGCCGGTTTGTGGCAGCAGGAATTAAAGGCTCTGAAGGCGATCGAAAAGAAGACCGGCAAGAAGTTTGGTGATTCGAAAAATCCTTTGCTGGTATCCTGCCGTTCGGGCGCAAAGTTTTCCATGCCCGGGATGATGGACACGGTGCTCAATATTGGCTTGACGGACGAATCTGCCAAAGGGATGGCTGAGCAGTTCGGCGATGAGCGTTTTGCCTACGACTCCTACCGCCGTTTGGTGGAGATGTTCGGCGCAGTGGTGTTGGGGATTCCCGATGAGGCTTTTGAACATCCGCTCGAGGAATATAAGCATAAAAAAGGGTACAAACTCGATACGGAAATGAAGGCGGAAGATTGGAAGGAGATGGTTGAGATCTTCAAGGCGGTGGTGAGAAAAGAGAAGGGTTTCGACTTCCCGCAGGATCCATATAAACAACTTGAATTGGCAACGGAAGCCGTCTTCAAATCCTGGAACGGCAAACGCGCCATCGATTATCGCAATGCCACCGGTATTTCCCACGACCTCGGGACCGCGGTCAACATTCAAACGATGGCGTTTGGTAACATGGGCGATGATTGCGCCACAGGTGTGGCGTTCACACGCAACCCGTCCAATGGCGAAAAGAAGATGATGGGTGATTTCCTCTTCAATGCACAGGGCGAGGACGTGGTGGCGGGTATCCGCAATACGCTTCCCATTGAGGCGCTGAAGAAGGATATGCCCAAAGCTTATGATGAGTTCATGAAGATCACTGCGCGCCTTGAGAAACATTACAAGGATATGCAGGATGTTGAGTTCACCATCGAGCGCGGCAAATTGTGGATGCTTCAAACCCGCAATGGCAAGCGCACTGCCAAGGCTGCCGTCAAAATGGCGGTGGATATGGCGAAGGAAGGGCTGATCACAAAGGAAGAAGCCGTTGAGCGCGTCACATCTGATAACGTGGACACGCTCCTCCATCCGCAATTTGATGAGGAAGCCAAGAAGGTTGCCGAGAAATCAGGCGCGCTGATCGCGAAAGGCGTGAACGCTTCTCCCGGTGCGGCAGTTGGTCGGGTTTACTTTGACGCGGATACCGCTGAGAGATTTGCCAAGGAAGAAAAACAAGACACCATCATGGTGCGTCCATTCACCAAGCCGGACGATGTGCATGGCATGATCGCGTCCAAGGGTGTGCTGACCAGTGAAGGCGGCGCGACCTCCCACGCGGCGGTCGTAGCGCGTCAGTTCGGCATTCCATGCGTGGTCGGCGCTTCTGCGATCAAGATCGACCTTGACAAACGCGTCATGAACATCGGCGAAAATGTGGTCAAGGAAGGCGAATGGATCTCCGTGGACGGCACGACCGGTCAAGTTTTTGTCGGCAAAATACCGATGACCACCCCGTCGCTGGAAGAACAGACCGAATTGATGACCCTGCTGAAGTGGGCGGATGAGATCTGCGCCCGTAAAAATGTCCGCGTGGCGCCAAAGGGTTCGCCCACGCGCGGTTTGCAGGTTTGGGCTAACGCGGATTATCCGAAAGATGCGCAGCGCGCCCGTTCCTATGGCGCGGTTGGCATCGGTCTATGCCGCACAGAGCATATGTTCTTCGAGCCGGAGCGCCTTCCCATTGTGCAGGATATGATCCTGTCCGGGACGAGCGAAGGACGGACTGCCGCCCTGAATAAACTCCTGCCGTATCAGCGCAAGGATTTTGACGGTCTCTTCGAGGCAATGGACGGCTATCCGGTTATCATTCGCCTCATCGACCCGCCTCTGCATGAGTTCATGCCTGACGAGGAAAAACTCCTCGAAGAAGTCATCACCATGCGCGTCAAAGGCGAAACTGCGGGCTTGAAGGAAAAGGAAGATCTGCTCGCGACCATTAAGGGCTTGCATGAATCCAATCCGATGATGGGTTTGCGCGGTGTGCGCCTTTCCATTGCCATGCCTGAGATCGTCGAGATGCAGGTACGCGCCATTTTCGAAGCCGCAGCGGATTGCACGAAACGCGGCATCGTCGTCAAGCCGGAGATCATGATCCCGCTCACGGGAACGGTCAAGGAGCTGGAGTGGATCCAGCCGCGGCTGGAGCGAATCGGCGCAGCCGTCATGCAGGAGAAAAGCGTCAAGTTCGAGTATAAATTCGGCACGATGATCGAGATTCCCCGCGCGGCGGTCACGGCGAAGGAAGTTGCCAAGCAGGCGCAGTTCTTCTCCTTTGGCACGAACGATCTGACACAGATGACCTACGGCTATTCGCGCGATGATGCCGAACGCAACTTCCTTATCACATATCAGGAGCAGGGCATTCTGGAAAAGAATCCCTTCCAGACGCTCGACCGAGATGGCGTGGGCAGGCTGATGCAGATGGCGATCGATGAAGGACGCGAAACCCGTCCGAACCTCGAAGTGGGCATCTGTGGTGAGCATGGCGGCGACCCCGAATCCATTGAGTGGTGCCATATCATCGGCAATAACTACGTCTCCTGCTCGCCGTTCCGTGTGCCGATCGCGCGGCTTGCAGCAGCCCATGCGGTGCTAAAACACATGCCGAAGAAGGCTGTGGCGAAAAAGACTGTAAAGAAGGCGGTGAAGGTAAAGGCAAAACCCGCCAAGAAGAAGGTCAAAAAGTAAGTGATTTGTAAGCCCCCGCCTTTCGGCGGGGGCTTTTTCATAGTCCTTTAGTAATCTTGTGTTTGGAGGATAAACGCTCATAATAGGATAAAGGAGATGAGAGATGAGCGCAAAATCCAAACTTTTACTTTTTCTAATGTTGATTTTGCTTGTGCAGGCATGTACTTTACCTGACACCAGTGAACCCATGGCAACCCCGATCCGACCTATCCAGGCTCCAACACTGGCTCCCGTTGTAGAACTTCCGGCGACATCCGTTCCGATTTCCCCCATACAACATCAGGTGTTTCCCGCCTCCGCGCCGAACTCGAGTTTGTCCTACGACGTCGAATCTGTCATCACCGCGCCGGAGCAACGGGCGCCTTTTGGCGATTCGTACGACATCAACCGTCTTGAACGCCCATTTTTGCAGGATATGACCTATGTGCCTGATCTGGATATTCGCACGTTCGGTCTGGGACGGGATGCTGATTGGATCTATATTTCCATCGGGCTTATTGGTGAAGACCCCAATAATCCGATCGGCATTGATTATGGCGTCGAGTTCGACATCAACAAGGATGGATATGGTGATTTTGTCGTGGTCGCCAGTCCGCCGTATACCGATGAGTGGACGGCGGCGAATGTCCGCGTGTATGCGGACAAGAACCGCAACACATCGGGGCTGTCCGCTGTGCGGTCGGATGCTCCTTTTTCATCTGATGGTTATGAAACATTGCTGTTCGATGGGGGGCTGACCACGAACGAAGACCCCGATATGGCTTGGGTGCGGATGCATGCAGGTCCGAATGCAACGGTCCAGTTTGCCATCAAGCAGGCTGTGATTGGAAATACATTTATGTATGGTGTATTCGCCGATGCGGACTTGAAGGATATTTCCCAGTTGGATTATATTGATCGTTTCACCGAGGAGGATGCCGGCTCGCCGATCAAGGACAAGCGTTATTATCCGTTGAAAGCCCTGCATTCTTTCGATAACACCTGCCGTGAAGCGCATGGATTTACCCCGACGGGATACGAGCCGATGTTGTGCCCCAAAGAATCTCCGACACCGCGACCCAATGAGCCTGTAGGGTGTACAAATCCCGAGCTTTATTCTGATCAATCAAGTTGTGAGGCGGCGGGATGCGCCTGGAGGATAAACCCCGGGGTATTTATCGCTGTTGTCTATTACTGCACATTTCCATGATCAGACAAACTGCTGAAAGACTTGATTTCCCAGAAGCCTTCCGCGACAAGTGAGCCTGAAGACCTCCGAATTTTCGGAGGTCTTTTTTCGATGAGACCTACATGGATGAGTTCATCGATTTCTTTTGGATAGACATCCAATAGTCCAATCCGGCTGCAATGGTGAATATTTGTATAACAAAGTATAATTGCCCCTGTTCGTCGACAAAGACGGCAAAGAATAAGACACTTCAGGGCGCAGAGCATGCCAGTAATGGTTTTCTGCGTCTTTGTGTTGCCTGAACAAGGATAGAGTATGAATCAAGTACATGTACTGCAATCTCAAAAGCCCGCCACGGAGTCTGAAGCACTTGGCGAAAAAATCGAACATATCATTGAGACGCTGCCGCCGCAGGAAGTCACACTGGTCGAGATCATGGACATTGTTGGCGTGGACAGCCTTTTGTTGTTGACCATCTTCCTGTCGTTGATTTTTCTCGTCCCCGTTTCCATTCCCGGAGTCAGCACGGTGTTCGGGTCTGCCATCCTGTTGATCGGCATCACGAATTTGTTTTCAAAAAAAATATGGCTGCCGGAGAAGATCGCGCATCGAAAACTGTCTTCGGACAGGCTGCGCGAAGGATTTAAGCGCGCGTTGGTGTGGGTCCGCCGCCTTGAAAAAATAAGCCGGCCGCACCGCCTGAAAGGTCTAACCGCTGAAGGCGGAATGACCAAACTGAATCACCTATCATTCATCCTGGCCGCGCTATTGCTGATGGCGCCGTTCGGATTCATCCCTTTTAGCAACACCCTGCCCGCGCTGGCGCTCATCTTTCTCGCGATGGGTATGATGGAACAGGACGGCGGGTTTATCCTGCTGGGAAACCTTTCCAATGTTGCGACCATCATATATTTTTCGTTTCTGATCGCGGGGGGCGGCTGGTCTCTGATTGAGTTCGTCAAGATTCTTGGATAATGACCGTCTTCGAGGTAAAAATACATGCTTACTTCAATTCTTATTTTTATTGCAGGTTTGGTCGTTCTGGTTGCCGGCGCGGAATTGCTGGTTCGCGGCTCAGCGCGACTTGCCGCCTTGCTGGGCATTTCGCCTTTGGTCATCGGCTTGACCATCGTGGCGTTTGGAACCAGCTCGCCGGAACTTGCGGTTTCGGTCAAATCCGCGCTGGCAGGGCAGGCGGATATTTCCATTGGCAACGTGGTTGGTTCGAATATTTTCAACATCGTCTTTATCCTTGGCGCGTCCGCATTGATTCGCCCGATTAAGATCGCGCAGCAGCTTGTCCGTCTGGATGCGCCCATCATGGTAGGCGTTTCTATTCTCGCCTTTGTCCTTGCATTGGATGGCTCGCTCAACCGTTTGGATGGCGTTATCCTGTTTACGCTGTTGATTACGTATGTCGTTTTCCTTATTCGAAAAAGCAAGTCCGAGGGCGCGGAAGTGGAAAATGAATACGCGGAGGAATTTTCAAGCAAGGAACAGCCCGGCGCGGCTTCCATTGTCAAAAACCTAATGTTTACCGCGGTTGGGCTCGGGCTGTTGGTCTTCGGTTCCGACCTGCTGGTTGAATCTGCCGTAACGATTGCCGCGACCCTTGGCGTGAGCGAACTGGTCATCGGCTTGACCATTGTGGCGGCGGGAACCTCCATGCCGGAAGTGGCAACCTCCATCGTTGCGGCATATAAAGGGGAAGGGGATATCGCCGCAGGCAATGTCGTGGGCAGCAATATTTTCAATGTGCTGGGTGTTTTGGGCGTGGCGGGGATTGTCGCGCCGCAAAGCATTGCGATCGCGGACCACGTGTTGGTGTTCGACCTGCCGGTTGCGATCTTTGCCGCGCTGATCACCGTTCCGGTCTTTTTTGTGGGCAATACCGTCAGCCGGAGCGACGCCGTCCTGTTCCTTACCTATTTCTTCGCATATAACGCATATGTTGTCATGCGCGCCATGAACAATCCCGCGGTGGACACGTTTCAGACTGCGATGATGATTTATATTCCAGCTACTTTCCTTTGGCTGGTTTTCATCGCCTGGCGGCATCACCAAAAAACAAAAAGCGCAGGCGCGGCAGGCTCCTGACAGGTCGTATCGCCGCCTTCGCTCAGAATGCAGCCCGCTTTCAAGCCCCGTAGTTTCTGCGGGGCTTCTTTTTTTAGATCGGATGGTTTGATTTGGGATGAAGGATTACCCCACAAACCGCATAAAGACTTGATTTCCCAATAGTCTTCCGCGCTTAGTAAGCCTGAAGCCAGATGCTCTTTTTTCGATGAGACCCGCATGGATGAGTTCATCCATTTCTTTTGGATAGACATCGGAAAGCCCGCTTCCAAATCTGGACCTGAAATCTGCTTCTTCGACCCCAACCTCCACCAACCTGAGGTTGTTGATCATATAGTCGGAGAGGTCATCTTGGAGTATTTGCCTGTGGTGGTTGACCGTGGCGGGGGTTAAAGGAAATTCAGTGTCCAGCCTTTGGTTGTTAGAGGTCAGCCTATCGATATAGGTTTTGATACGCAGAACATTGGAGTAGCGGTATCCGCCTGCGTAGCCGTGTGCGCCCGCCCCGAGACCGAGGTAGGAGAGCGAGCGCCAGTATTGGACATTGTGTTTACAAGCGAGAGACGGCAGACCATGGACGGCGGACGATGATTGGCGGTGCAATGCCCAGCTGGAGATCTCATACTGCGCGTAGTCAGATTGGGGTAGATAGTCCATTGTCCATTCGTACATATCGGCGGCGAGATCGGGGTCTGGGAGCGGGAGCAAGCCTTTGTCCGCCCATTTGCCGAAGGGCGTGCCATGCTCGAGCGTCAGCGCATAGGCAGAGATATGTTCGGGATGAAGCTCCAACACACGCTTTACTGTAGTTTGCCATGAGGCGAGCGTTTGCTGCGGCAGGGCGTAGATCAGGTCGAGGTTGAGGTTGTCGAAGCCCGCTTTCCGCGCGGTGGATACGGCTTCGATGACGGTGAAGAAATCGTGTTCTCGTTCGAGCATGCGCAGTTCTTCAGTGACGCTGGATTGCACGCCGAAGCTGATGCGGTTAATACCTGCTTTGCGGATGGTATCCAGCTTGGCGGGGGAGATCGTGCCGGGGTTGGCTTCGATGGTCACTTCCGCGTCAGCGGATAAGGCAAAGGCGGAGGATAAAGCCGACATGATGGATGCAAACTGAGGTCCGGAAAGAAGCGAAGGAGTCCCGCCGCCGAAGAAAATGGTCTTGATGGTCGAATAGCCGGAGGGGCGCGTTGTCTGGTTTCCGATCCATTCGATCTCTTGTACGAGCGCGTTGACATAGGCAGGGATCATGGTCTCCTGCCCGGCGTAGGTGTTGAAGTCGCAGTAGGCGCAGCGGTGCTTGCAAAACGGGATGTGGATGTAGATGGATGTGGAAGTTTCCAAGTGTCGGTTCCTGGGACGCGGATCTAATCGGTCAGTTTCATGCGCGCGACGATGACGGGCGGGATCTCGCTGAATTTGCCGCCCCAGCTGAGCGGAGAGGTTTGCGGCGTTTCCGGCGGGAAGGCGCGTTCTTCGAAGCCGTCGAGCACGAAGCCGTTTTGGAAGCCGAGGTTGAGATAATACTGGAGCGGACGTTCGAAATAGACTTGCGGCTTGGGCTGGTTGGACAGGGCGAGACCGCGCTGGTGATAGGGATTCATATAGCGCGAAACTTTGATGGAATACACGGTTTTGATCTCGCCGTTGTCATCCATCTCCTCCACGACATGCATGCAGGAAGCGTTATTGAAGGCGGGATGCGCGATGGAGAAGACGAAACGTCCGCCCGGCTTGAGCAGTTTGGATAA
>CAYPHR010000089.1:0-6261 GCA_964410375.1 uncultured Anaerolinea sp.
TTTTCCTGATCCAGAGGGACCTTTTATAAGGAGGCTCAATTTGCCTTATTTTAAATTGATACACTTTTTTGCAAATTTTGACATTTTTATATTAATTTATGGTAGAAATTTAGCTAAATTGATTTTTTTTGCTGGAATAAGATTTTCAATTTATTTTTAATCTTGACCAAATTGAGGTGTAACATCATTACGAGCTAATAAAAAATGTTAGTGTCTCATTTTTATTTCCATTTAGTCTCTTCCATTCTGTTAATTCTCCTCAGCCGCGATTGACCAAGCAGCTCTAACTAATAATTCAATCTCAGCCCCTGTATAATTCTTCATAACTTTAGCTAATTAATGTGTGTTAACATCTTCAGCTACGAGGCCCTGTTTTATATAGGATTTAAGATGGATGTTAAATATTTATTATCTTCCTTTCAGGTTTGGTAAGTATATTTCAATATGAACTTATAGTCTACCTGCTCTTAATAAAGCATCATCAATCAAATCTTTTCTATTTGTCATACCGATAACCGAGAAGATATATAGCAAAATGCCATCTTCATGTGTCACTGAATAGGTATTAAAGCCTACATCCTCGAAATCCAGCTTTATCTTTTGTGCCGCCATTTGCTTATACTTCAACTGCAAAAGAATCTGATTCTGGCGGTTGTTGGAAAGATTCTTTATGACAGGCTCCAATAGTTTTCCGGTAATTTTTTGAAGACTGCGGATGAGCATTCGTTTCATTTTTCCTCCATATATTCCAAAAAGCCCATTAGAAAAATAATATCATTTTTTATGCATATTACAAGTGTCAAATGACAAATGACAAAAATCCCCGGAATTTGTTCCGGGGATTTTTGTATTAATTGAACTTTGTTATTACACAACCAGGCTAACCAGCCGTCCCTTTGCCACAATCACCTTCTTCGGTTCTTTGCCCTCCAAATATTTCTGGACGGTTTCAGACGCCAGAGCAGCGGACTTGATCGTCTGTTCATCCGCATCAGCCGGGACCGTGATCCTGTCTCTCACCTTGCCGTTGATCTGCACCGGCAGTTCGATCACATCCTCTTTCGCAGCGGATTCGTCCACTTGGGACCACGGTTGTTGATGGATCGAATACGGCTTGCCCAGTTGGTTCGTCCACAGTTCTTCGGCGATGTGCGGCGCGATGGGAGCCAGCATCTTCAGATAGATTTCAGTGGCTTCGTTCCATTCGGGGCTTCCAGCCGCGCCGGCTTCACGCGCCTTATACATATCGTTCAGCAGTTCCATCAGCGACGAGATGATGGTGTTGAAATCGAAGTTCTCGAAATCACTCGTCACTTTGCGCAGGGTCTGGTGGACGCGTCGGCGCAGAGTCTGTTTGGTTTCGGCAGAGGCAGACCCGGGTGAGTCTGAAGCGTCGGTGAACAAGGTCCAGACGCGGCGCATCCAGCGCGCGGTCCCTTCGATGCCTTGCGAGTCCCATGGCGCACCCATCTCCCAACGCGCGAAGAACATCAGGTAAGCGCGCACGGTGTCCGCGCCATAACGGTCCACCAGCATATCGGGCGCGACCACGTTGCCCTTGCTCTTCGACATTTTGCTGTTGTCTTCTGCCAGCACCATGCCCTGGTTGCGCAACTGCGTCATCGGCTCATTGCCTTCGGTGATGCCCAGATCGCGCAGCGCCTTGTGGAAGAAGCGGGTGTAGAGCAGGTGCATGGTGGCATGTTCGATGCCGCCCGTGTAGGTATCGACCGGCATCCAGTAGTTGTATTCGGCATCGTCGAATGGACCCTTGTCATACTTCGGCGACAGGTAACGCAGGTGATACCACGATGAGCACATAAACGTATCCATCGTGTCGGTTTCGCGCTCGGCGGGTCCGCCGCAAATCGGGCAGGTGGTGTCTTTCCAGGTTGGGTGCAGTTTCAACGGACTTTCACCCGTCGGCTTCCACTCGACATCCTCGGGCAAGGTCACGGGCAGTTGGTCATCAGGGACGGGGTTCCAGCCATGCACATCGCAACGGATCATTGGAATTGGCGCGCCCCAATAGCGCTGGCGGCTGATCAACCAATCACGGTAACGATAGTTGACCGACTCTTTGCCGATGCCTTTTTCCTCCAGCCAGTCAATCACCGCGCTGATGCCGGGATTCTTGCGTCCCTTTTCATTGTTGACTTTCGTGCCGTTGAACTGGTCGGAGTTGACCATGACTCCTTCGCCGATGTACGCGTTTTCCAGTTCGCTCGCTTCACTCTGACCCTCGGGCCTGATCACTTCGACGATGGGCAGGTCATACTTTTTGGCAAAGGCGAAGTCGCGCTCGTCGTGCGCAGGGACCGCCATGATCGCACCCGTGCCGTATGACATCAAGACGTAGTCCGCGATCCAGATCGGGATGCGCTCGTTGTTGACCGGGTTGATCGCGTAACCGCCCGTGAATACGCCTGTCTTTTCCTTGTCTACGGCTTCGCGTTCGATATCGGATTGACGCGCGGCTTGCATTTTGTAATCTTCCACGGCTTGCTTCTGTTCGGGCGTGGTGACCTTGTCTACCAGCGCATGTTCAGGTGCGAAGACCATGAAGGTCGCGCCCCACAACGTGTCGGGACGGGTGGTGAAGATCTCAACATCATCGCCCTGCTCCGTCTTGAAAATGACCGAAGCGCCTTCACTGCGTCCGATCCAGTTCGTTTGCAGGACCTTCACGCGCTCGGGCCAGTCTATTTCATCGAAGCGCAGCAATTCGTCGGCATAGTTCGTGGCTTTGAAGAACCACTGATCCAACGCCTTTTTGATGACCGGCGTCCCACAGCGTTCACAGACGCGGTTCTCGCCCCAGACCTGTTCGCGCGCCAGCGTCGTATTGCAGTTCGGGCAAAAGTCCACAGGCGACATCTTGCGATATGCCAGCCCCGCCTTATACAACTGGATGAAGAACCATTCCGTCCATTTGTAATAGGATGGGTCGGCGGAAACCGCCTCGCGCTCCCAATCGAACATCGTGCCCATGGAACGCATCTGTTTGCGCATCCGTTCGATGTTCGCGAATGTGCGCTTCATCGGGTGGATGCCGTCCTTGATGGCGGCGTTCTCCGCGTTCAAGCCAAACGCATCGAACCCCATCGGAAACAGGACGTTGTACCCCTTCATACGCATGTAGCGCGCCCGTGAATCGGGGGGAATCATCGCATACCAGTGACCGATGTGCAGGTCACCGCTGGGATACGGCAGCATGGTCAGCGCATAGTGCTTGGGCTTGCTGTTGTCAATGACGGAACGGTACAGCCCGTCCGTCTCCCATTTTTCCTGCCATTTCTTTTCGAACACCTGCGGATTGAAGGACTTGTCTTTTGTGTGTTTTTCAGTGTTTGTCATCGGTTGGATCGCCTTTGGTTTCTTCTCGACAGGGACAACGGCTTTCGACTTCTCGGTCACAGGTGTGATGGCGGACTCGGGCGCAGGGATGATCGCCTTTGAACCAGCGGTTTTCTTCGCCTTGCCTGCCGTCGTTTTGACGGATTTCTTTTTTTCTTCTTCTTTCTTTTTTGCAGCAGCCATTCTTACCTCACATTTTAAGTGTCAAGTTTCAGGTTCCAGGTTCCAGGTATCAGGTGGATATGTTCACCAATGAATAAGTCTTAATTCCATGCAAGGAGACCCGCAAGAAGTGGACCCTGCTTCCAGAATTTTTTCTTCATGTTCATGCGTGCCTCCTTTCATATCTACTCCCTCTCCCACTTTGGGGGAGGGTTGGGGTGGGGGAAAACAAAAAATCCCTCATCCACATCAGGGACGAAGGACGCATGGCGCTCCGCGGTACCACCCGGATTCGTCAATCAGTCTCATAGTCGCTTTGTCTCAAGGTCTTTCGACCAACTGACTATTCGACCATCGGACTGACCGACGCTCTTTATCGCTGTAACGGGCATCCCCGGTGTTGACTACCTGCGGCGCTTGTCCGCGTTCACCAACACAGTCTCTCTTGCGAGGAACAGGCGAGTTCGGTCTTGCTTGACCGGCATTCCCGTTCGATGCCGTTGCTGGGCTTCCACCTCACTCTCCCAGCTCGCTGACGGGATGACCTACTACTCCTGCCTTGACTTTTACCGGCGGGATAACCCCGCCCTACAATTGTGGTGGACCCAGAGGGATTCGAACCCTCGACCTTCTCAATGCCATTGAGACGCGCTCCCAACTGCGCTATGGGCCCCGATGAATTGAACAGGTGGACCTGAGGGGATTCGAACCCCTGACCTCCTCAGTGCGATTGAGGCGCGCTCCCAACTGCGCTACAGGCCCAAGTTCAAAGGCGAACGCTATTCTACCTGAGGCGATGGGGAATGTCAATGAAGAATGAGGCAGGTCGGATTACCTGTCATTTCTCACTTGACCCATCCTTCCTGCGGGTCTAAAATGAAATGGTCTGACAAATCAACTACCTCTCAAAAGGAGAACATAATGGCTGACTATCTATTCCGCGGCAAACTTGCCGACCTCGACCCCGACGTCTTCGCTCTGACTCAACTCGAGGCTGAGCGCCAGTATCGCAAACTGATCCTCATCCCAAGCGAATCGACCGCGCCGATGGCGGTACGCGAGACTTTGATGTCCGCGTTCCAGAACATCTATGCCGAAGGTTACCCCGACGAAGAAACACGCTGGATGAGCGAAAAAGAGATTCTCGATTACCCCGCCAGTTTGGGGAATTACCGCCGCAACGGTGACCCGCGCTATTACAAAGGCGTGGAATATGCCAACGTTGTCGAAGCGCTCGCCCGCCGCCGCGCCGCCGAAGCCTTTGCCGCCAACGGATTTACCGCTGACCAGATCTACGTCAACGTGCAGGCGCTTTCGGGCGGACCCGCCAACAACGCCGTGTATCAGGCATTGCTCAGCATCGGCGACACGGTCATGGGACTTGACCTGCTGCATGGCGGGCATCTCTCGCACGGCTCGCCCGTCAACCGCAGCGGCAAATGGTTCAACGCTGTACATTATTCGGTGGATGTGAACGAAAAACTCGATTACGACGCCATCCGCAAACTGGCGAACGAGGCAAAACCGAAATTGCTCATCGCGGGCTATTCCTCCTATTCATGGGTTCCCGATTGGAAGAAATTCCGCGAGATCGCCGATGAGGTCGGCGCGTACTTCCTCGCGGACATCTCGCACATCGGCGGCATGGTCGCGGCGGGAGTCGTGCCTTCGCCCATCGGCATTGCGCATGTGGTCATGTCCACCACGCATAAATCATTGAACGGACCGCGCGGCGCGGTATTGCTGACCACCGATGGCGGGATCGCGAAGAAAATCGACAAAGCCGTCTTCCCCGGCGAGCAGGGTGGACCGCACGTCAATGTCTTTGCAGGCTTGGCATTGACCTTCAAACTGGCGCAGACCAAGGAATTCAAAAAATTACAGGCGCAGACCATCAAGAATGCCAAGGCAATGGCGGATCAATTCATCAAACGCGGATTGCGCGTACCCTTCGGCGGCACGGATTGCCATATGCTCAACGTGGACTGCTCCTCCATCATCGGCGAGGACGGCACGAAGTTGAGCGGCGACCAGGCGGCGCGTATCCTCGACATCGTCGGCGTGGTGGTAAATCGCAACACCATCCCCGGTGACAAGAGCGCGGCGGCGCCTTCGGGCATCCGCCTCGGCACACCGTGGCTCACCCAGCGCGGATTCAACGAAAAGCAGTCGCGCCAACTGGCGGACATCATTGCCGATGTTCTGCTGGCGTGTGCGCCCCATGCGGTGGACACCGTCCGCAAGGGCAAACAGCGCAGGGCAAAACTCGATTTCAAAGCATTGAACAATGCCAAATTGAAAGTCCGCAAATTGGCGGAAAGCGCAGGCATTGACTTTAAAGTGGAGAAGAGCGGATACCCGCATTTTTATTACATCGATGACAAAAGCAAGAGTGGTGTCTTTGAATTGAGCGGACGACGCGTGCGGCAAGTGCTGGATTTTGCCGTCTCCTGCGATATGTCGCTGTTGAAGAAGGGCAAATCGCTGGCGGGCACGATCTCGACCCCGGCGGGCGTGTTCCGCTGTGTGCTGACCTGCGTGGACCAGAACACCTATCAACTCGAAGTACCGCCCGCCAAAGCAGGCGCGATCGCCGCCTGGCTGCGCGACCTCTCTGACGGTTACATGTCGTTCAACTTGAACGGCGAGAAGGATTTCAGCACGCGGCGCATTCCGGGTCCGTTCATGGTGGCGGATGTGCGCAAGAGGGACGTCAAATCGAGCGTGCTGGTCACGGGCAAA
>CAYPHR010000089.1:6361-10035 GCA_964410375.1 uncultured Anaerolinea sp.
CATCGAGACCTCGGCGGCAGGATGGTCCCCTTTGCAGGCTGGGAAATGCCGGTGGTGTACACATCCATTTTTGAAGAGCATCTTGCCACGCGTCAGGCGGCGGGACTGTTCGACGTTTCGCACATGGGTGTATATGACGTGCGCGGCGCGGATGCCGCTTCGTTCCTCGACGCGGTCTGCGGTAATGACTGCGGCGGCTTGACGCCCGGCGAAAGTTTGTACACGCATTTCCTCACGCCCGAAGCGGATGTGATCGACGATACGCTCGTCTATCGCCGCGGCTGGAATGATTTCCTCGTGGTGGTGAACGCTTCGAACGATGACAAGGACCGCGCATGGCTGGAAGCGGTGCGCGACGGCACGGTGCGGATCGACAACAACCGACCGTGGGCGCGGACGTACGGCTACAACGCGGAGATCCGCAACCTGCGTGACCCGAAATCTGGTTCTGCCATGCGGGTGGATATCGCCCTGCAGGGACCGAAGAGCCGCGACATTTTGTTCGCAATGGGCGTGAATGACAAGGATCGCGCGCGCATCATGAAGTTGAAGCGGACCGAGTTGTGCGATGCCGTCGTTGGCGGTTTCGATCTCATCGTTTCGCGCACGGGCTACACCGGCGAGAAGATGGCGTTCGAGTTGTTCGTCCACCCTGAGCGCGCCGTGGACTTTTGGAACGCGGTGCTGAAAGCGGGCGAGCCGTTCGGCGTGAAGCCCATCGGCTTGGGCGCGCGTGACTCACTGCGCACGGAAGCGGGACTCCCGTTGTATGGTCATGAAATGGGACTTGGCTCCGGCAAATTCGATGGACGCGATCTCGGCGTTGCCGAAGGCGGATTTGGCTCGTACGTGAAGACCTACAAGCCGTGGTTCATCGGGCGCGATGCCTTCGTGGCGCGCGAGCAGGAGCGCAAGGGCGTGACCATCCGCTTCCGCTTTGACGACCAGCGCGTTCGTCCGGCGCACAACGGCGACCCCGTGGTGAATGACAAGGGTGAACGCATCGGTTTCGTGACCTCCTGCGCGATCGACTCGGAACGCTTTATGACCGGTCAAGCCTTTGTGGAGTTGGCATACGCGAAGCTCGACACGCCCATCCTTATTCACCAGGGCGGGAATATGGAGCGCCCTCCGTCCGCGGCGAAGGTGGTCAGCAGGTTCGCGAAGTTATAATAGACTTTATCGGTAATATAAGCAGGTGACAGTCACTTTGGATGATTTTCAGCTTGATTATTTGCAAGAAAAGTGACTGTCACCTTAATTCCAATAATGTCTAATCAATGAAAACGGGGCATGACTTGTGAGCCAACATGGAACGCAGGCATGCCCCGTCTTCGAGAAAGAAGAACATCATGGAACAACAGCAGGAAGACGCGCAGGCAAAACGGCAGCAGGAACGACAGAAGCTGGAAAAGGAACAGGAGGAGCAACGGAAACAGCGCCAGCAGGACCAGTTGAAGCTCGAGCAGGAGCAGAGACAGAGACAAAAACCGCGGCAGGATGAACAACAACAGATCGAGCAGGAAGAGAAACGCAAACAGCGACAGCAGGATCAGTTGAAACTCGAGCAGGAACAGGAAGAGAAACGCAAACAGCGCCAGCAGGAACAGCTGAAACTCGAGCAGGAACAGGAAGAGAAACGGAAACAGCGTCAGCAGGAACAGCAGAAGAAGGAAAAATAGGGGCTGACATCGTTTGCGAAGTTATATAGATTAGAGAATTGGGACGATGGAGGGTGGGACGTGTAGTGAACCCCAAGTCCGACAGTATATTTTGGCTATTCTTGAAAAGTCCCACTATCGGACTTGGGAGAGGACGGGCGTGGGCAAATTGAGAGTAGTGTCATTTTGCGGGCGTCCGCTCCCTCCCCGCTCGGGGAGGGTTTTGTTTCCAATCCATCCCCTTGACAAACGTATCAATTTTGGTACACTTTATGCATGGATGAAAACAAGGATCGGGAACCAATCCTAAACGTAAAATTCTATAAAAGCGAAACAGGCAAAGAACCTGTCCGCGAGTGGTTGAAGGATTTACCCAAGCCAGACCGTCAAGCCATTGGTGAAGATATTAAGACAGCGCAATATGGCTGGCCACTTGGAATGCCGTTGATCCGCAAGATGGGACGCGGGCTATGGGAAGTCCGCTCGCATATCAGTTCAGGAATAGCCAGAGTATTATTTACTGTGATCGATAAAACCATGATTCTCCTGCATGGTTTTATCAAAAAATCACAAAAGACGCCCCAGGACGACCTAGACACCGCCCATCGTCGTTTGAAGAATATAGAGAAGGATTAAGAAATGAACAAAAAACATGTCGGAAGCAATTTTGACGACTTCCTCAAAGAAGATGGTCTTTATGAACAAGTACAGGCGGTTGCCATCAAGCGCGTCATTGCCTATCAGATCGCTGAAGAAATGAAGAAGAAAAAACTCAGCAAGACCGAAATGGCAAGCCGCATGAAGACCAGCCGCGCCGCATTGGAACGCCTGCTCGACCCGAATAATGCCTCGATCACATTGGTCACGCTCGAACGCGCCGCGTCCGCGTTGGGGAAGAAGTTGAAAGTTCAGTTGGCGTGATCATCAACACAGCGGTTTGACATCTCCTTCTCCACAACGTCCCCTTGTTGGATTTGGGGAAGGTGCCGAAGGCGAAGGGGGTAACGTTCCCAAATCCCAACCCCGGGGTTATTCATCAAAACGAATATAAGGTGAAATCATGAAACTCATCCGCACCCTGACCCTACTCGGCGGCTTGCTCGTACTGGCATTTGCCTTCGGCTTCATCTTTCGGCTGCCCTTTGCCACCGCCATCTGGCCCTGGGACGACGGACGCTACTCCTATCTCTTCATCGGCTCGATCCTGGCGGCGGTCAGCGCGGCGGCACTCTGGATCGGCTGGTCGGGAGAACTGGCGGCTCTGCCTGCGGGGTCGCTCAACGTGTTCGTCATCGGGCTCACCACCTGCGTCTATTTTTTCAACCTCGCCGCGCAGGGACGTTCCGGCATGTTCCTTTTTGGCATCGCGTCCGTGCTGATGACGGTGGCAAGCGGCGCGGCGTTCCTCTGGAGCCGCCGCCTGTCCCTCACAGACCAGCGTCCCACGCCCAAACTCGTCCGCGTTTCGTTCGGGATCTTCATCGCCTCGCTCTTTCTGGCAGGCGGAGCGCTGGTCCTGCGTCTGCCCGTCTTCCCATGGGACCTGAACCCCGATTCCTCCGTCATTTTTGGCTGTATCTTCCTGGGCGACGCCTTTTACTTCCTGTACGGCTTGTACCGTCCCGTCTGGGGCAATGCCTGCGGGCAGCTGCTCAGTTTCCTCGCCTACGACCTCGTGCTCATCGTCCCGTTCATCGCCCTGTTCGACACCGTCCCGCCCGAGCGCATGCTCAACCTCATCGTATACATCGCCGTGCTGGTCTACAGCGGCGGGCTGGCGGTTCATTACCTGTTCATCCACCCGTCAACGCGCTTCTCCCTTCGCGGTTCCTGAAGTTCACCCCAGCAGGGACTTTACCAATTCCAGTTTGGTGATAAAATATGGTTGCTCATCGTTAGGATGCCCCCCTCATCCTGGCGATGAGCATTTTTGTTAACAAAAAACTCCCGTCGAATTCAATTCGACGGGAGTTTTTACTCTAGTGGTTGCTAACCACAGGCAACTGTTCCCCA
>CAYPHR010000090.1:0-9966 GCA_964410375.1 uncultured Anaerolinea sp.
CCCAAACACCATCCTGGGATTTATCCCATTCCCGATTGTGTTCCTGCCCGAAAGTTATGCGGTCCTGAACTCCTTTTTCATGATCCTGTTGTGGGTCAATATCTTTTGGGGATTGGTCAACCTTGTGCCTGTCTTCCCGCTCGATGGCGGACAGGTCTCTCGCAATATTTTCATACAGCGCGACCCCAGGAACGGCTTGCGGACTTCGATCTGGATCTCTGTGATCACGGGAGGCATCATGGCTTTGGTCGGCTTCTTTATGCTGGGCAGTATTTACATGGCGTTCCTGTTCGCCTTGCTGGCATTCCAAAGCTGGCAGATGCTTCAAATGAGCGCGGGAGGATATTATTAAACCAAAAGGCGGTGGCTAGTCCACCGCCTTTTTTATCACCAGCATGGTCAGGTCGTCGCCGAGCGGCGTCGCGCCGATGAATTCGTTCAGGCAATCCTCCACCGCCACGATGACATCCTCCACGGAACCTGTCTGCGCCGACTTCAGCGCGTTCATCACCCGTTCATCACCGAACAGGTCGCCGTCATCCGAAAATGCCTCAGTCAGCCCATCCGTGTACAGGAATAACGTGTCGCCATTGGAAAGGGACAGCGTATTTTCGCGAATATTCGGCTGTTCCATCACCCCCAGCGCCACCGCTGTGCGTGTCAACTTCTCGACCTGGCTTCCTTTCACCAAAAACGGCGGGTTGTGCCCCGCATTCACATATGTGAAACGCCCTTCCATCAGATCCAGTTCACCGTACACAGCGGTCACGAACATGCCCTGCTGTGTATCCGGCAAAAGCAGATCGTTGACGCGGCACAACGCCTCGGCAGGAGAGCTGGTCTCGATCACGGCGGCGCGCACCAACGTGCGCGTCAACGCCATGAACAGGGCAGCAGGCATACCTTTGTCCGCCACGTCCGCGATAAAAATACCAAGTCTGTCGTTCGGCAGTTCGATCACATCGTAAAAGTCGCCGCCCACTTGGCGGGCTGTGCGCCAGCGCGCCGCGATCTGCCATTTGGGGTGCACGGGCAAAACATCCGGGATGAAAGTCTGCTGGATCTGGCGAGCCAGCTGAACTTCCGTTTCGAGGCGTTCGCGCACCACCATCTCCTGCTGGAATAGATCGTTCTGGATCGCAAGCGCCGCCTGCTGTGCGATCCCGTTGATAATCTCAATACGGCGCGAGCGGAAGCGGCGCGCATTATCCGCCTCCTCGATCAACATGACGCCGAACAGGTCATTTTTGATGGTGAGCGGGACGGCGATCAATAATCTTTCGGCATCCATCATGTCCGCTTCAAACTGGAACTCGGGCTTGATCTTCAACCATGAGGAGGGTCCTGCATTGGGCTTGAGCGAATGTGTGACCAGCTGATTGTTCTCCCGCACAAAATCGAGGAAGGGGAACGCCCCAGCCGGAAACTCGCTTTCGGTGAACCTCTCCTCTTCTTCCTCCGAAAACCCGTATTCCTGCGAGGCAACGAAGGTCATGTTCTCCTCGTCCCAGCGATAAAGCGCCACGCGTTTCACCCCAACCAGGATCGGCATGATACGGATAATGGAACTGAGGATCTCATCGAGGTCGCTCAAACTGACGACCGCCTGCGCCACCTGCAACAACGCCGCGGACGCGTACGCCTGTTCCTGCGCGGCATCGTACAGGCGGGCGTTCTCGATGGCAACTGCGGCATAACTGGCAAAGGTGGCAGTGATGGCTTGCGCCTCATGCCCATAACGCCCAGCCGTGTGATGGGCGAGCGTCAACAAACCGAGTTGACGATCTCCCACCCGCAGCGGCGCAGAAATGGACGAATAATCCTGGTTGTAACCCGCCGTCAACCCGCCGGGCCAGATCGGGTCTTCGGGGCTGCGGATGACCGGAGAATCCGCCATCAAGGTCTCCGCCATCGAGTATGCCGCATCAGGGTTGGAGATACAGGTCTGTTCGAGGCGGGCGGCGTCAATGCCATGCACCGCGGAGAGGCACAATTCGCCATCCTCCAACAGCCAGATGGCAGAAATATCCACCGGGAGATTACGATCCAACTCCGCCAGAATGGTTTCAAGTACCTCGTCCACGCCAACATTGCTGGAGATCAAACCCGCCACTTCACGCAGACTGTCCGAGATCTGGCGGCGCCACTGCTCGGAGCGGTACAAGTCTGCGTTGCGGATCGCCGCCGCCATCGTATCCGCCACGGCTTCGAACATCTGTTGATCATCCTCGGTAAAGGCATTCACAACATCGGACTGAATATCCAATAGACCGACCACACGTTCGTTGTAGATTAGTGGAACGCATAATTCAGATTTCGTATTCTTGGGCGGCAAAGGCGAAGGGACGTAACGGTCATCCTTGGAAACGTCGTTGACCAGCGCAGTCTGTCCATGACGCGCCACCCAGGGCATGATCCCTTCTGAGGATTCCAGCGGAATGGAAAAGCCCTCCAAATTTTTACTGCGTTTTCCGCTTCCCGCCTCGTACATGATCAAACGGCGGTTGGGATGAACCGTGAACAATGAAACGTATGGATAACCAAACTTTTCGTGGATCAAGTTGGCGGCATCGCGCATGAACTCCGACAGATCGAGTGTGGAGGTCACGCTCCTGCTGACCTCCGAGACAAGCGCGAACTGGTCCGCGCGGCGGCTCAGGTCACTGTACAAACGCGCGCCATCCACTGCGCGGGTGACGTTATCCGCAAGCGCATGCAGGATAAGCAGATCGTTCGGGTGGAACGCACTCGGCTGGTCGCTTTGCACATCCAGCACGCCCAGCACACGGTCTTCGAGTTTCAATGGAATGACCACTTCCGATTTGGTTTCGGGCAAACTGTCAATGAACCGAAAACGCGGATCGGATTGCACATTGTCGCACACAATCGTTTCGCCCGTCCGCGCCGCTTCGCCGATCAAGCCCTGTCCTGTTTCCACTTCCAGAGCAATGCTTGCCTTCTTTTTCCCCTTGCGCGGAGCAACCGCACTGGAACGGAAGTGCAACCCGTTGGAGTTCGACTCCATCGTGAAAATGGCGACATAATAAAAATTGAATGTCTTTTGGATGAGTTTGGTGACCCGCTTGGCAAGTTCGTCCAGGTCAACGACATTGGCGATCTGCGCGCTGACCTCGCGCACCAGATTCAACTGCCGCAGGCGGAACTCTTCCACTTCAGCGCGATGCGACGCAAAAAGGCTGACGGACACGATCTGTGCCAGCCCCTGCAATAAATTCAATTCTTCATCAGAGAAGGGAGGTCCCTTTGGGCGGGTGATCTGAAGCGCTCCCAGCGTAACCCCCTGATCCTCGAGCGGGACCGAAGCAAAGGTCGAGATTGATGCGCTTTTTTTTGTCCTGCCGTTTTTTGTGACGAGTTTCCCCGACTTGATGGCACGCTTCATCCCCTCCAGCGACGGCTGGTTCGGAAAAATCCGTCCGTCGCTCCAATCCGGCAGACGAAACATCATTTCCTGCAGCCAGACATCCACCTTGCCATCGATCAGGCGGCTCGTCATGGATGCGATCTGGTCCCGTTGGGCGCTGAGAGAGTCCACATTCCGCAGTTGCTCCCCAAGGCTGGCGAGCGCAAGCCAGTCCCACGAATTCCGGGTTGCGGTGCTCATGCAGTTATTCCCTCCGCTTGGTCATCTTGAGCAGGTTGCCTGTTTTTGCGTTGGCTTCGTAATGGACCGTATCCATCAACTTGCGCATGAGGTAGACCCCCAGTCCGCCGATCTGGCGTTTGGATAGGTCCGCTTTCAGGTTCGGTTCCTTGACGTCGGAAGGGTTGAATGGTTTCCCTGTATCACGCATGATGATCAATATCTCATCACCCTGCATGTCACATGATATATAAAGGGATGCATCGGAGATACCGTCATAGGCATGTTCGATGATATTGGAGGCGGCTTCGTCGGCGGCAAGTTGAAGCGAATAGATCGCCTTCTCGGAAAATCCGCCATCGCGGGCTACCTGTGCGACCATGTCGCGAATTTCATCCAGAAATTCAAACCTGGCTGGGAATGTGTAACTTGGCATGAATAAATGATAAACCGCCTCCATCGTAAAAAGAGGCGGCAATTTCCTGTCTTATTTTATCCAGGGCGGCGCCGCGCGCTCCTAGAAACTGCCCACCGCTTCAATGGGATCGTCGAATGTTTTGAAGAGTTCGGTGAACCCGGCAAGTTCAAGCGCTTCCTGAATTCGCTCAGGAACGTTGACAAGGACCAACTCGCCGCGGTTATAGCGTTTGCAATTCCTTTGGGCTGCAAGCAGGGCACGGAAGCCTGCGCTGGACATATACTCGAGTTCGTCCATATCAATAACGATCTTAAAGCGGCCGTCTTTATTGATCTTCTCGAGCGCTTTCGAAAACTCGGGAGCTGTCGAGCTGTCCACGCGTCCTTTCACCTTCAGCAAATCGCAATGTTTGAATTCCTGAGTTGTGATTTCCATAATATCTCCTTGCAACAAGTTGGATTTTGCCGCCAATCGGCAGGATTATATCACGTTCTGTTCAGTACCAGATATGCTTTGCGCTGTTATTTTCACTTTGCAAAAATGCCATGTCCGATGCGGGCAAATCGTTTACAATTACAAAAATCCGGGAAGGAGCCAGACATGATGGGAGAACCTGTATTAGTCATGCTCGTGGAGGATAATGCAGACCATGCCGAACTTGTGATCAGGACACTGGAAGACCATCGCATCGCCAACAAGATCAAGCATTTTACGGATGGTCAATCTGCGCTGGATTATTTAATGCGGCGGGGAGAATATACAGACCCGGAATCAAGCCCTCGTCCGCACATGATCCTTCTGGATCTGCGCCTGCCACGCGTGGATGGACTCGAGGTTTTGCGCGCCGTCAAAGAACAGCAAGATACAAAGAACATTCCCGTCATTGTATTGACCACCTCGGAAGCCGAAAAAGACGTGGCGCGCGCATATGACAATTATGTGAACAGTTACCTCGTCAAACCGGTGGGTTTTGAAGAGTTCAGCAGACTCATGGATGACCTTGGTTTTTACTGGCTCGGATGGAATACACACCCCCGCCTTTAATTCACTGACACTCTTATGCCGCACGATACGACCAGCATTCTTCTCATCGAAGACGAAGACCCGCATGCGGAATTGATCCAACGCGCTTTCGAAGATCAGCAGCCGCACATTCAATTGCAGCGCGCCCGATCCCTGAACGAAGCCCGCAGATACATGCTCGCCCGTCCGCCCTCGCTGATCATTGCAGACTGGCGCCTGCCGGATGGCGAAAGCATGGAACTGCTTCCAAACACATTCGACCCGTTCACATCCCCTCCCATCATCCTCATGACAAGCTACGGCAACGAAAAGATCGCCGTGGAAGCGCTCAAATCCGGCGCATTGGACTATGTGGTTAAGTCCCCGGAATCCATGCTGGATATGCCGCACCTCGCCGAACGCGCCATCGAACAATGGGCGGCTCGCGCCGAACGTGCGCGGATGCAAAAAGCCCTGCTTGACAGCGAATCACAGTTCCGCCTGCTGGCGGAAAACGCCAGTGACATGATCTCCCGCCTCTCCACCGATGGACACATGCTCTACGTCTCCCCAGCATGTGAGGTCATCCTGGGCTACACCCCCGAAGAACTGACCGGAAAACTGAGCTATGATCTGTTCCACGCTGAAGACCGCGACATGGTCATGAACATCTTTAATGGCCGCTCCGTCGAGACGACCCAAACCGTGACGTTCCGCGCCATCCACAAAAAGGGACATTACGTCTGGCTCGAATCCACAGCCCGTGCCATCCTGGATCGCGCCACCGGCTCCGTCCTCGAAGTGCAAGCCGCCTCCCGCGACATCACCGAACGAAAAAAAGCGGAGGAAGCCCTGCAGATCGCCCATGACAATTTGCGCGAAGCCTACGAAAGGACAATCGAAGGCTGGGTGCGCGCCCTCGACCTGCGTGACCGAGAAACCGAGGGACACACTCAGCGCGTCACCGAACTCACCCTCAAAGTCGCAGCAAAACTCGGCTTCAACAACGAGGAACTCGCCCACATCCGCCGCGGCGCGCTGCTTCATGACATGGGAAAAATGGCAATCCCCGACGAGATCCTGCAAAAGCCCGGTCCACTGAACGAAGCCGAATGGGAAGAAATGAGGCGTCACCCCACATACGCGTACGATATGCTCTCTCCCATTGCATACCTGCATCCCGCACTTGAAATCCCCTTTTACCATCACGAACGCTGGGACGGCAGCGGATATCCGCGCGGATTAAAAGGCGAGGAAATTCCCATCACCGCCCGCCTCTTTGCCATCATCGATGTATGGGATGCCCTAAGCAGCGACAGACCCTACCGAAAAAAAATGCCGCGCAACGAAGTCATCGCATACTTGAGGGAAAAAGCCGGCGTCCTATTCGACCCGCATCTCGTTGAACTTTTCCTTTCCAGCATGGAAATCAAAGACGAATAGTTTGACACCCCTCCTCACTTCGGGTATCCTTGCGCCTGTCCGGGCAGGCCCGGCGCGGCGAAACCTTTCGAACCCCGCCAGGATCGAAAGATAGCAACGGTAAGGAAGCGTCTTCGGGTGCCGCCGGTCGCCTGTCCGGATACTTGTTCGCCCAATCCCCACAGTCACAAATTGTGAGCGCGCTGGGTATAATCTCACCATGTTGTCATCCAATATCATAAAGCTGGTCATTGCGCTTATCATCGGCATTGCCCTTGGACTGGTATACGGCTGGGTCATTGACCCGATCGAATACACCGACGTCCCCCCCAACATCCTGCGGGAAGATTACCGCGTCGATTACATCCTCATGACTGCCGAGGCATACCAAAGCGATTTTGACCCCGAAGCCGCCGCCCGCCGCCTCGCCATTCTCAGCAGCGAATCTCCCGCCGACATTACAGCCTCCGCGCTGGATTATGCCGCTCGCAACAACTTCACACAGGATGAACTGCAGGCGCTGCAAACCCTGCTGACCGCCATGCAGACATACCAGCCACAGGGGAACACCAATCCATGAGCCGGACACCCCCCCGCCTGACCTTTCTCCATCTCATCCTCGCGCTTCTCATCGGACTTGGACTTGGTCTTGTTTACTCCTGGTTTCTCTCCCCCGTCCAATACGTGGACGCGAATCCCGCCATCCTGCGCGCCGACTTTAAAGACCAATACCGCATTGTCATTGCCGCATCCTACACATCCACCCGTGACCTTGCCCGCGCCCGCGCCCGCCTGGAGCTCCTCGGCGACATGGACCTCACCGCCGAACTCAGCGCGCAGGCGCAACGCATGGTTGCATCTGGCGAACCCATTGAAAAGGTACAGGATCTCGTTCAACTCGCCACTGATCTGCAACAGGGATTTGCCAGCGCCCCATCTACATCCACGCCGCTGCCAAGTTTCAACACGCCCGTCATAGATGCAACCCCACAAGCAACTGAAACGCTGTCATCCGTTGAAGCAGACGAGGAACCAACAGCCCCCCCCACATCCATTCCCACGGTCTCTTTTGAACAAACCCCGCTTACTCCATCCATTGTGGAAACCAACACCCCGCGCCCGACGTTCACACCCAGTCCCGCACCCGGTGCACCCTTTACCCTCGTAGAACAGGAAAACATCTGTGAAACGGGCGGACAACCCGGGTTGATGCAATTCATGTTCATGGATGCGCGCCGCAGACAGGCCGCGGGTGTTGAGATTGTCGTCACATGGAATCGGGGGGAAGACCGCTTCTTTACCGGTTTCAAGCCCGAGTTAGGCAATGGATACGCTGATTTCATCATGCAGGCAGATACAGTCTACAACATCCGCATCGTCACAGGCGGATCCTTCATCCCCAACATCACCGCCCCTATTTGCACGGAACCGAATGGCATCCAATATCTTGGCGGACTATCCCTGATATTTCAACAGCCTTAACCCTGCAACCATATCGGCTTTCATTCGTTATATCTTCCAGTCTGACATTACAAGGAGAAACGAATGAACACATCTTATCCCGAACAAAAACCCGGCTTGGTTACAGCCATTGCCGTCATGACCCTCACCAGCGGCATTATCAACATCTTCTGGGGATTTGTCGCATCCGCCACCGCGCTCGGCACCTTCATCGGCGTTATCTGCCTGCCGGTCACCATCCTGCCGACCATCCTCGGAATCTTCGAGATCGTCTACGCCGCAAAATTGTTGACAGCCCAACCGCAGCCCACCCAGCCATCCACATCGATCGCTGTATTTCAGATCCTTACCGTTCTGATGGGTAACGTCTTCTCGATGGTGGTTGGCATCCTCGCCCTCATCTTCTACAATGACCTGACCGTAAAGGATTATTTCACCCGCCTCAATAACGCGCCGATGCCTGTCTCACCAGCCCCAGCCGCTCCCCAGCCTGAAACTCTTCCAGCACCCGTCGAGGAAGATGCTCAAAAGGAAACACCCGCACAGCCCGAAAAACCGAAACGCATCCGCAAGGTGGCAGGCAAACAGTAACCATCGCCACATCATCGAATGGACATCCCGCTAAACAGCTAGCGGGATGTCCATTTTTTAGCCTCATCCAGAATCCGGCAGGACTAAAGTACCTTCCACTTTAAATGGTTTTGAAGTATCCTTGCAAAAGTTTTCACGTATCAATTATTAAGGAGAAGCAATATCATGAAATCCCAATATCGCATGTTGTTTGCATTTGTTGCCTTGTTGGTAGCCGTAAGTTTGGCTTGTATGGGAGGCGGCACCCAACCCGCCGAACCCGCCCCGACCAACCCACCCCTTCCAACCAACCCTCCTCCCCCAACCAGCGCACCTGTTGAGCAGCCGCAACAGGAACAGCCTCCCCAACCTCCGCCACAAGAACCATCCACATCAGGGAACCAACAATTTTTCACCGAAGAGTTTGACGCCCCGCTTTCCAACGGATGGTCATCCCTATCCGTAACCGGCTCGGGCAATTCTGATCCTGACAAAGTAACAGTTGAGCCTAAGAACGGAAAGCTGGTCTGGAATTTCGATAGCGAATACGTATACTACTACCTCTTCTATGAAGGTGCAAATTACACCGACGTGAAGCTGGAAGTCACTGCCGACAACAGGGGCAGGAACAACAACTCCGTCAGCCTGATCTGCCGCTATGACCCGGAAGTTGGCTGGTATGAGTTCAACATCGCCAACAATGGTTTATATGATATTCTCTATGCGGAAATCACGAGCAATGGGGATATCGATTACTTCACGATCACAAACGGCGGTTCGAATGCCATCAAGACCGGCAAGAACATCAATGAATATTCTATCACTTGCGCCGGCGACAAGTTGACATTGACCATCAATGGCAAGGAAGTCAACTCCCTGACCGAAAGAAAATACGCGCTACGCGATGGCGGCGTCGGTGTTTCGGTATCCGCTTTCAACGTCCTCCCGATCCAGGTCGAAATGGATTGGATCAGGATCAGCGAACCGTAAATATCACTACACGCAATAAAAAGACTTCCCAAGCGTTACGCTTGGGAAGTCTTTTTATTGTCTCACATGGAAAACGACCTCTGTCAGTTTTCCATCCAACACATCCACCCAGCGCTCGAAAAAGGTGCCTGCCTCGATAAAAGCGATTCGATAACTGCCTACGGGCAAATCGCCAATCACAACATCCTCCCGATTTTTTTCAAATCCTTTGGCATAGGTTGTGACGTAATAATTGATGCCTGTCGGTCCCATAATGACAATATCGCGTTCAAGCTTGGTCGTTCTATCAGAAAGCAATGTAATGGAGATCGTTCCCGTCCCCGCTTTTGGGATCAGCCACAATTCGGGGTTTTCCGTGGAGAAGTAATCGGTGATGTCCTCGCCGCGCCGCACTTCAAAATGGAGGTGACTGCCCGTCGCCCCGCCTGTCTGCCCGACTTCGCCGATTTTTTCGCCCGCAAATACTTGCTGACCTTCGTACACGTCGATCCGTGATAGA
>CAYPHR010000091.1:0-9877 GCA_964410375.1 uncultured Anaerolinea sp.
GCGTATCCTTGTACAGGTTATAGGAATATGCCACATCTTCGGCGGTCAACGGCTGACCATCGTGCCAGGTGATGCCGTCGCGGATCTTGAACGTCCACACCGTGCCGTCATCGGAAACCTCGGCGCTCTCCGCCAGGCTGAGCGTGAACGAACCGTCCATGTTGAGCTCGTACATGGAATCATATACCAACTCGAAAATAGTATACGCCTCCACCAGGATCGCCATGCCCGGATTCAGTGTATCCGGGCTGCCTGCCCAGCCGATCCGAACGGTTCCCCCGCCGCCTCCACCCCCGCCGCCGCAGGCTGCCAGCAACAGCGCGGCAAGCACAAATGTATACAGCACTCTCTGTTTCATCGCTTCTTCCTCCTTCGTAGGTAGAACGTTTTTTTGCGGCTTCCCTGAAAAAAATGCGCGCCATGACAGATGCATCTGTCATGGCGCAGGTGTCAATTGAACGGCAACGTTGAGCACGTAAAGGAAACCATCGAATAAATTTTACTGTAATTCCCGGATTAATCAAACCCGAATCAGCGGTAAAATCCAAAAAAGGATGTAATTCATGGAAAACCCCGTCACGCTCACCGAAAAATACGAACGCAATGGATGGCCCTCCCTCAAACGGACCGACCTCAAACCGCCCCCCGGATTAACCCTCCCGCTTCTGACGTCCATCGAGCGGATTCGGTCTCACATGCTTTCTTCTCAGGGACAGATCTCCTGCATCAAGGACGGCGAGACCACATCAGATATCTTCGCCATGTCCGCAAATGGCGGCTGGCTGGCGCGCATCTCAACCGACCGTCCGCTCGCCGCATATTGGGACGATGAAATCCCGCAATGGTCGCCTGACGGAAAATGGCTGGCATTTGGCTTGAACGGACACGTCCACATCGTGCCGCATGATGGCGGACTGCCGAAAAAGGTCACCGATTTTGCGTCCGCGGCGGGCGCCCCGCGCTGGATGCCTGACTCGCACAGGCTGATCGTCACTGTGGAACGCGAAGACACCGACCAACTCCTGCTCACCGACCGCGAAGGTTCCTGGCCCCGCGCATTGACAACCGATACTATCGGCGATCACTGGGATGCGCGCCCTTCACCCGATGGGAAATTTATCGTCTATAACCTGCGCCGCTTCGATGACCTCAACCGGCTCGATATCATCCTGCTCGAAATTGCGACCGGCAAAAAGATCACGCTGTACGGCAAACCGTCCACGCGGGCAACCTCGCCAAAATGGTCGCCCAACGGCAAGTGGATTTCCTTCATCGCGCAGGAAGGTCAATTCGAGGATCTGTATCTGGTCAAGCCCGATGGCGAAGGTTTGAATCCGCTCACAAAAGGCGGACAGGATATTTTCCAATACGAATGGTCGCCATCGGGGAACAGAATCCTGGCGGTGGTGAACAACAAAGGCTCGTTCGAGTTAAGGCTCATCGAAGCAGAATCAGGCTCAATGTCCGATCTGCAAAGCGGAGTTGGGATCCACTCTAACCCCAACTGGTCAGCGGATGAGTCATACATCACGTTCGAGTTCGAGAGTCCCTCACTTCCGCCTGATCTGTATCGCATGGATTTAAAATCGAAGCAGGTCATGCAGTTGACATTTTCCAACCCGCCCGCGATGACGAAGAATAAATTTGTCGTGCCTGAGATGGTTGCCTATAAAAGTCATGACGGCTTGGAGATTCCCGCGTTTTTGTATCGTCCTGAAAAATCGAACGGCGCGGCGATCCTGTATCCGCATGGCGGACCGAAAGACCAGTACGGTTTCTTTTGGGATGAAGTGGCGCAGTATTTCACCGCGAAAGGGTATACCTATCTCGCGCCGAACTATCGCGGCTCGACGGGTTATGGCAAGGATTTTGAGCGCGCCAATTACAACGACTGGGGCGTGGGCGATACAAAGGACTGCCTGTACGGCGCGAAATATTTGCGGACGTTCAAAGATGTAAAGCCCGACCGCATCGGCATTGCGGGCGGAAGCTACGGCGGCTATATGACCATCAACGCGCTCTCGCGCGATCCGGAGTATCTGTTCGCGTGCGGCATCACCAAATACGGCGATGCGAACCTGATCAGTTCGTGGGCGCAATGCGAGAAACGTTTGCGGTTGTACACGGAGATCTTTTTGGGGCACCCTGCTGACAACATGGAGCAATATTTGAAAGGCTCACCCATCACCGATGCGAAGAACATCCAGAAGCCTGTCTTGATCCTGCATGGACTGCTCGATACGGTCGTCCCGCCGGAAGCCAGCGAGGAATGGGTCGAAGCATTGAAACGTGAAAATAAAGTGTTTGAATACAAAACTTATGCCACCGAACCGCATGGCTTCTTACAGCGCAAGAACCTGCTGGATGTGTACGAACGCATGGAACGCTTTTTGGATTGGTATTTGCTGCCAAAATGAACATCATCATCCGCGCCGAAACACAAGAAGATTACTTCGCCGTCGAACAGATTCACAAATCCGCCTTTCGCACGGATGCGGAGAGCAAGGTCGTCAATGCCATCCGCGCCAACGGCAACGCGGTCATTTCGCTGGTTGCGATAAAGGGCAATAAGGTTGCCGGTCACATTCTCTTCAGTCCCGTCTCCACTCACCCACCTACTCCCGAAAAGGGATTGGGACTTGCGCCGGTTGCTGTCCTGCCGGAGCTTCATTCGCAGGGTATTGGGTCGGCGTTGATCCGCGCAGGATTGGAGGAATGCCGAAAACTCGGTTATGACTATGCCGTGGTACTCGGCGGACCCAAATATTACATGCGCTTTGGCTTTGAAAAGGCAAGTTCGTTCGGCTTGCAAAATGAATATGGGGTGGATGATGAATTCATGGTGATCAAATTCAAAGCATTACCTGCTGGCGGATTAGTAAAATATACGCTGGAGTTTGGCTTGTTTTCTGTTTAAGTTAACTGTATTTGAAAAAGAAAAGAGAGAATAAATTGGCTACGCGCAATTCTAAATTCTTCATCTACGATGAATTGACTTGGGACGCGGTTGCTGAACTTCCAAGGGATGTGCCGCTTGTCCTGCCGCTAGGTACGGGTTATGACATGGATATGTTGTCAGATCAACTCGGAAATCCCGGGAGAATCGGCTTGCTCCCAGCCTTTCCATTTGGCTGGCGCAACAGCGGACTGGAAGTGCCTGAGCCGCTGTTTTGGCAATACATTTTCAACCTGCTCGACAGCCTGCGCGATGATGGCTTTACCCGCGTTCATTGTCTCGCGCCGCAGGGAATTGACCCGCAATCCAGTTTTTTGGGCGGGCATTCCGCATCCATTGTGCGCCAACCGCATCCGGCAAGCAACGCGCCAAAACCATTTCTTCCGCCTGATGGCGAGCGCGACAAGGTCATCCTCATTCCCATCGGACACACGGAACAACACGGCTACCACCTGCCCCTCTCGGTGGATACGATCATTATTGAAGCCATTGCAAAAGGTACTGCAAACACTAATTTGGCTACGCGCAGTTACACTTTACCAGTCATGCCTTATGGCGTCAGCACACACCGCTCGTCCTTTGCGGCGACCCTGAATGCCGGCGGACGTGCCTTTGAGGATTTCTGGCTCGCTGTGGTGGATGTGCTCGTCATGCGTGGATTTGACCGCTTCTATTTCATGAGCGGACACGGCGGCAACTCTTCATTTCTGGTCAACATCGTGAAATATGCCGGGGAACGGCATCGCCGCATCTTCTGCGCCACAGCCTGGCTGCACACCTCAGGCAGGATCGGCGCCGAAGCCTTGGATGCATACCGCACGTCGCCCATTGGCGGCATGGGTCATGCCGGCGAGTTGGAAACATCCTACATGCTGCATCTCCGCCCGGACCTGTGCAAAATGGAGCGTGTAGTGGACGAAACCGATTTCATCGCCACGCCGGATTACTACATGGATTGGATCGAGGGAGGCTCTCTCGTGGCGAATCCGCCCTGGGACGATGATACAGCCACCGGCGCGTATGGGGCGGGAAGTCATGCCACGGCAGAAAAAGGCAGGGCGTGGCTCGAAGCCGCCATCAAAGAAAAAGCCGATCACGTTGAACAGATCCATGAGCAACATGAACGGCGCGAAAAGAGACGCAATGAGGGCTACGGCTTGTGGGGAAAATCCAAATAGAAACTTACCGAACCACTTCGAAACTCATTTGCATGACGCAGAAATCGTGGTTGCCGACCCGCAGGTTCCATCTCGATCGATATTCGCCGGGGGCTTTGGGTGATTTGTAATCCACCTTCAAATTGACCGTGGTGCCGGAGGCGACGTTCCTCCACAGGTCCTGGATCGCCCTGCCCTCATGGCGGTATCCGGTGTGGTAGACAAAGTCGATCGTGTTCACGGTCCAGAATTTTGTGCCGGTGTTCAGGATCGTCCATGTGACGGTGAACTCCTGATCCGGTTTCACCTGCCAGCCTCGGGGAGGGAATACACCGCGGACGGCGCACGACCAGGGTTCGCCGGTATACGGGATGCGCTCGCCGTCCGGACCAGGTCCCAAACCGGATGCGGCTTGGGTAACCTCGAAGTCCGGGTGCAGGGTTTCCACTGTTACGGTCAACGCAAGCAGGGAGAATGGTGTCGGCGTGGCAGGCTGGACGATCAGCGTGGCAGTCGGTTCGCGTGTGACAGTGGGGGTAAGCGTGGGAGGCTGGGCAACGATGGTCTGCGTTTGCGCCGCATCAGCGGTCTGCACAATGGCGGTCGAAAGCCCAACCACAGGCTCCGGCGCGGATTGGGATGATGGCAAGCCTGGCAAAGTACACGCCAGCGCAGCGATCAGCAGGATGGGGAAAAGCGCAAATTTACGCACAGTCGCTCCAGGACAGACAAAACAAGTATATCATGCGTCAATTTTGAAGTTTTGTGATGAATTTCTCCCCTTTTGCAATGAATTCATCATAATCTTCCGGTGCTGGCGCGGACGTAAGCAGATCCTGTGTCTTTTCGCGCAAGACTTGACGCGCAGGCGGCGCGCCAGCTTCCTGCCATTTTTCCATGCTGTAGCGCGGATATACGCCGCTGACATAATAGCCGTTCTTGTAGTTCCGCAACGTTGAAGGTTGATTGAGAAAACTTTTGCCGGGTCCTACTTTAAAGATCTCGTCCACCGCCGAGTTGAGGTCATCCAGTTGAAAGCCATTGTGGATGCGCAGCGCCTGGTCGATGATCTCGTGGCAGTGGACGAAGGTGGTTGGGGAGATGGACTTCGAGCCGAGGGAATCTCCGATGAACGGAGCCAGATGTCCGTTGGAGAGCAGAAGCGCGAGCGTGTTCATCCAGTAGGTGTCGGCGGCGATCAGATCCATGCCCCAGCCTGTCCCGCTTCCCGACGTCGAGCAATGCGGGATGCCGTAGTGTTTCATCATCTCGGAGCAGGCGACGCTGATGAGAATGCTTTGCGGGTCGTAGAAGTTGAGCATGGTACGCATGTCGAAGTAGACGGGCAGCATGCCGAGCAGAATCTCCGCGCCTTTTTTGATGGTCTGGCTGATGACCAGCCCCGCGAGCAATTCCGCCATGAGCAGGGTGAGCGTGCCTGCCGGTGTGAGCGGCGTGGACGCGCCCGCCATGCTGTAATTGGAGAAAATGATGGGAAGCCCGCGCTCAATGGCGACTTTCATTTTGTCGACGGTGCCGGCGTTCATCACCAGCGGGCTGACCGGGTTGAAATACGGGATGACGAAGGGCTTGTCGCCGAGGTCTTTGCCGTGCAGCATCTCGAACATTTCGAGCACATCGGGGAATTTGTTTTCATCCGAGACGAGCAGGACGAGCGGTTTGGTGGTGTTAGCAATGTGCTCCAGCGAGCCGTACAGATCGCCGAGTTCTTCATCCACATCACGCACAATGCCGACGGTGGAGATGACATCGTAATGCTTCAGGCTGGAGCCGAGGCGCACCAGATCGCGGAAGTTTTGGCGCTTGAAGATGTCAAGCGTTTCATCGACGGGGTTTTGATAGAAGAGCGCCGTCACCCCCACCCCAAAGCGCAGGCGGTCTTCGCCCAGTTTGAGCTTGTGTTCACCGCGGCGGTCATAGATGTCGATCATCTTCGGCGCGGACTGGATGGCTTCCTCCACAATGTCAGGCGGGAATTTGATGGTGCGGTCTTCGGCTTTCAGTCCCAATTTCCATTCGAGCATGCGCAGGATTTCAGGCGAATCGACGCGCACGCCCGTTTCGCTCAATACTTTCAGCACATTGCGATGCGCCTCCTGAATTTGGTCTTCGGTCATTAAAGTCAAGCGCGGGCGGACGTTGTTCATATAAAGTTTCTCCTCGTCCGCAATTTTATCCTACCTGCATATGTCATTGCGAGTTGCGAAGCAACGAAGCAATCTCCTGTGCAACTTGGAGATTGCTTCGCCTATCGGCTCGCAATGACATGCAACTACTTCTCCTTCTCCCAGCGTTTGCGGTCTTCGGGGTTCTCAGGGTCGAGATATTTCGGATGCACCTTCTCGAACACGCGATGCCCGTGCGAGGTCCACAGGTCGGCGGCGAGTTTCTTCGCATCCATGCGGACGCCCTGCGCGGAGAAATACTGACAGATGCGCATCACATCGCGCTGGAAGATGCCCCACGAAGACGGATTCGACTCGGGGATGACAACCTGTGGAAAGTCGATCAACTTGATGTCGCCGTCCCAATACAGGATGTTATACGCCGAAAGATCGCCATGGATGCGATCCTTCGAGAGCATGATGTCCATATTGCGGACGACGCGCTCGAACAACGGCTGTGCCTCATCCGGGTCGAGCGAGACGTGACTGAGCGGCGGCGCGGCGGTCCCCGCATCACCGACAAACTCCATCAGGATGGCGTTCTTCTCTTTTGCATACGGCTTGGGCACATCCGCGCCCGCCTCGTGCAACATTTCCATGGTGACAAATTCATACGCGATCCACGACTGATGCCGCACCTCCTCGCCGTAGCGGGTGCGCTTGATGATGGCATTGATGTCGGCTTCCTTCCACAGCGCGTGACCGTCCTCATCCAGATCGGTGCGCCCGACGCGGTACTGCTGGTCGTTCTTGAGATTGCGCAGTGAGCGCGGACGGTAGACCTTGGCGGCAAGCAGGGGCGCATCAACCCCGACCCCGGGCTTGCACAGGTAGACCGAAGCCTCCTTCCCGCCCTTGACGCGGCGCAGGACATCGGAGATCCATTTATGGTCGTGGAATGCGGCGAGCGAATCCAAGAGCCACCACTCCTCGAAGCGGGCGGCTTTGTACGTGAATTTGAATTCCTTGGAGGCTTCCTGCGCACGGATGAAGAGCTTCGCCTCCATATCACGCTTCTTTGATTCGCGCTTCTGGCTGACACGCTTGTTGGACGGCTTGGTACCGTCGCTGTCGAGGTCATCGAGTTCGTCGTACAGTTCGTACAGGTCTTTCAGGTTCATATTTGTATTCATTGCTGGTAAGCACCTTTTGGTACATTATGGAGCCAGGGAGTCCGCTTCCGTAATGACGGCGGCATACCACGTTGTGGCACATAGCCGCCTGACTCCAAACAAAAAACCACAGGGAACGACATCCTGCGGTTCGAGGGGACAAGAAGGTTAAATAAAAACCGCAGGCGGAGCGCGCCTGCGGTCGATGGTCACTTAAGGGGAACTACACCAACTCACGCACAGGAGGCGCGCTGAACAGATTGACAGTGGATGACAAGATGGCTTGCATGTTTTCGAGCCTCCTTTCGGTGAAATAAGATGATGGAATTGTATGCCAACACGCAACCGGCGTCAAGCCCCGGATTTGCCATAGAACGCCCCCGCCCATACGCCCGCAATGACAATGCAGCCGCCCAGCAGGAACAGCGGAGTCACCGTTTCGTTCGCCAGCCAGGCGGCGAGCAGGGTCGCGATCAGCGGGAAGAACAGGATCGTGTACGAGGCGGCGGAGGCGGTCCAGCGTTTGATGACATACACGAACATGTAGAACATCGCCAGCGAGCCGCCAAGGATCAGGTAAAGAAGCGCGGTCCACACCTCAGACTGGGTCGGCAGTGACCAGACCTCCCCGGCGACCAGCGAAGCGAGCCCCAGGAACAAGGCTCCCGAGATCATGGTGAAGGCGTTCAAGGTGACCGGGTCGCTGTCTGCGGAGAACATCTTGAAGATGACATTGCCCTCCGCCGCGATCAGCGCGCCAGCCACCAGCGCCAAAACGGCGGGGAGCAAGCCATCCATGGACGATTGGGCATTGACCGCCAACCCGATGCCGAAGACCGCGATCAACCCGCCGAGCATGGTCTGCCAGCGGAAACTCTCGAGCCGGTGCAGGATCGCCAATAGCATGGTGAACAGCGGACCCGTCGAGATCAAGACCGTGGCGAGGCTGACCGGCGCGGTCAGCAATGCCCAAAACAGCAGGGCGAAGCTCCCGCCCAAGGTCAGAAAGCCGTTCACGAAAAGGACGATGGCGGTCTTTGTGTCCGGCAGTTTCAACTTGCGCTGCCACATGATGAGCGCAAAGATCGACCCGGCAATGGCAAAGCGAATGAACGCGCCCCAGAACGGGGCAAGCTCCATGTTGCTGAAACGGATGGCGACCGAGTTCCCGCCGCCGAGCAGGATGACGAGGGCAAATGCGGCAAGGGTGGTGCGGTCGGGGGTGGTGGAGTCCATAGTTCTAAAGTCCTTTACATGAACAGGTGACAGCCTCTTTGGAAGTGACTGTCACCCGGGTTATTTCAGATGCATATCGAAAAATTGTACCGCACGCTCCATGAATGTCAACCAGGCATCGCCGGTGAAGGAATGGCGCTGTCCCTGATAGACAAACAACTCGGCATCCCTGCCGGCGGCGAGCAATGCCTGATGCAATTTGTACGACCATTCGGGCGGGGTCGAGCCGATGTAGTCGCCATCGGCGGAACCGATGTGGATCTGGACCGGGACGGAGACGGAATCCAGATGATGGATGGGGGCGATCTCGCGCATCCGCTCGGGACTTTGGGCTGATTCGACGTAGGCGGCAATGACCTCCGCTGGAAGCGACTCGGGGATGACGTCGGCGGAGTTGCAGGTTTCGAGCGCTTCGCCGGTGGAAATGTCACCGATACAGCCGAAGCCCCAGCGCGCGATCAGGTCGGCGTCGTCGGCGGAGTTGGGCGCGTACAGGACGGCGGCTTTTATTGTGGTTTCGATACGCGGCGTTTGTTGCGCCGCGACCCGATCTTGAATGGTGAGAATTTTCGTGATGATGCCGCCGCCCATGCTGTGTCCCCACATGCCGATGCGGGTGACATCCGCCTGCGGGAGCGATGCCAGGGAGGCGACAAGGTTCATTACGTCAGTGACCAAGCCGGTGTGGAAGAAGGAGGCGGCGATGTCCGATCCGCCCCAGGAACGGTAATCCGAAGCGATGGTGATGTATCCGCGGCGGGTGAGAAATTCCGCGGCGCGTTGGGAGCCGTCGCCGGAGGCATATTGGCTGCGGGGATGGTAGCCGTGGTTCATGACGATGACAGGAAAGGGACCGTCGCCGGACGGGAGGTTGAGGATGCCGGTGATGCGCAAGCCGTCGGAGGGGTACGAGATCAGCCAGGTGCTGAAGTCGTCGTTGAGGGCGAGGCGGGCTTCGAGCAGGATGACGCCGCCCGGGTATTCGCGCGAACGCATTCCGGCGATGGTGTAGGGATACATGAGGTGCGGCAGGGGTGTGGAAGTGGGGATGATGGCAGGCGGTTGGTCGGTGGGATGCGCGGGGCTGGGATGGATGATAACGGCGTTCGGGGTTGGGAGGTTATCCGGCGGGGTGGAGGGCGCGGGAGAGCAGGCGGCAAGCCATAGGATGAGAAGGATGGCGGGAAGGGGCTTGTGGTCTTTTCGGATGGAAGGAACGGTTGGTTTGGC
>CAYPHR010000092.1:0-9848 GCA_964410375.1 uncultured Anaerolinea sp.
AACCATCCGCAATATTTGGGTTGGCGCTGACTTGATAGCGGGTAATGACCGTTTGTAATTTGTCATTGAAGGTGCGTGCGTAGTTCAAATAAAAGTACCCGTTATTTTCATAGTCGGGGTGGAATGCCAGTCCCAGCAATCCCTGCTCTCCCCCCGACGTTACCAGGGATGTGATATCCAGAAATGGCGCGGGCAGGATCTGGCTGCCGTTGTAGATAACGATCCTTCCGCCTAGAAGGACAATATAGATGTTTTGGGAATTATCACCGGCGTGCGTGATATCCACGGGTTGGGACAGACCGGATGCGATCTGTTCAAAGCCCAGATAGATCTGATTCGATGCCATTATTGGGGAATCAGACGGGTCCGCCTGGGTCTTTTGGGGTACGGAGAAAATGCCAAGCAGTACGATGATCAGCATGAAAAGTTTTTGTTTCATGAACTTCTCCTTTGCCTCCAATTGTACGTGAGAGCAGATCACCGTTAATGAAATTTAGTTAAGGATATTTGGAATTAAAACAACCTGTAGATTCAAGAAGAATCCACAGGCAGGAAAAGTTACCGTCTTTCCGCAACCTACTTCAGGAATTTTACTTCTGTATAAGGGCTGGAACCTGTAAAAAGGTCGGAAGGTTTACCTTTCAACGTCATCTCAAAGAAATCCAGTAAATAGGCATTGACGATTTCTGTCACGCGCGCACCGTTCAGTGGACCTTTCAAGCCAAGTTGCGGCGCGATGGGTGACAAAAGGGGCAGGTCGCTGAAATCGTAGTGTTTTGTTCCGTCGATGCTGAGCACGCCGCGGCTGTTGGAGGTGTTTGGATAAAACTGGTTGAACAGGCTGTTGTTTTTGCTGTCGGTCAGGTCCGACCAGCTTTGGCTGAACATGAAGAACGACGGCTGGCTCACGCCATTTTCGATCACTTCGGCAGAGACCGGGCGCATGAACGGATCCATGCCGAGCACGGCTTTACAGCGCGAGTCCGTGCCGCAGAACTGGATCGCCGCCCCGCCGCCCGTTGAATGACCATAAACGCCGACATGGTTCAAGTCCAGCCTTCCCCACCAGTGACCTCTTATGTCTGTAACGAGGGTGGAGAAAATATCCAGCGTTTCCGCCATATCTCCCGCCCATTGATCAACCAACACGCGCGCCACTTCTTCGTAGTTCGGGTCGTTTGCATCCTCGGGCAGGGCGCGTGGATTATTTGGCGCGACCGTGCCGTCGGGAAAAACGGTGATGACTGCACCATAGGTATGCTGGATGCCGATCACCACAAAACCGTGACTCGCGAGTTCCAGCGCCTGCCCGGTGTTTTGCGCGTTGAATCCGTTCCAGCCGTGTGAGAATAGAATGACGGGAAAGCCGCCATCGCTGACGGCGACAGGCGCGTCCTTGTAGGCGGGGATGTTTACCAGTTCAAGGTGGTCGAGGAAAAAGGATGGCAGGTCAATGTAAGTGGCGATGGCAGGCGCATAGATCTCGGCGTTCGTCATCCACGGCGCGTGTTCGCTGCTTTCGCTTACGTCTGCTGGATACCAGACCTGGACCATGAATCGGCGCGGCTCATCGTTGCCGGAATAGATCTCTGCACGGGCTGTATCGGTGATCTCGTAGATGGATGTGCCGATCTGGTACGGTCCGCTTGGGGTTGGGATGCGCGGAACAGGCAGCAGGGCGGGTAAAATCGTCGCGAGCGCAACCAGAATAACGGTCAGGTAGGAAGCGGCGGGCTTCCAGTCTTGTGTGCCGGTGAGTTTGGTCAGGCTGCTGATCGCGAGAATCGAATTCAGCAGGTATAGCGGAAGCATCTGCCAGCGATAGCCCTCGATGCTGAAATGGATCAGGGTGACGATCAAGCCCAGCGCAGGCAGGAGGCGGATCAGGTGCGGACGCGGATGCCGCCACAGCAGGTATGCGGCGAGCAGGATGGGAATGACGATTTCGAGCGGTCGCATGGAATTAAGCGGTTTGGACGAGTTTTTCCCTGCCATCCCGGTAGGCGATGGCAACCGCAGAATACATGACGAGTGTGAGGTAGGCGGTCATTGCGGGAACGAAGATGATGAGCAGGCAGGCGAGTATGAACGTTGCGACCAGGATCTGCATGATGATGCCAAGCAGCATGGAGGCGAGGTAGTAGATGATAATGGCGGCGATGAAGCCGGATACATTGGCGCGGAAGATGCTCCACCATGTCTTGAGCTGGAACGCAGCGGCGAACTCGCCTTTTTCGACAACGTGGACTTCAGCAACCGGGATGATGACGCCGAGTACCAACGAGACCGGGACAATGAGACACATTGAGCCGAAAATAACGAGGGATGTTAGCATGAAGAAGGTTTCTGCATCCCGGCTGTTCATTTCTGTGGCAACGAACGGAAGGACAAAGCTTACGATTATGATCGGCGCAACCAGAAGGATGATAGGCAGTGAGTAGATCAAGCGCGCGCCAAATAGTTTTAGTCCGTTCGTGAGCATACCGCCCCAGTCTTCCCAAGGGATCATGCGTGGAGTTTCGCCGCGCAGCACTTGCTGTGCGATCAGAGCGGCGTATCCGAGCAGGGCGAGGTATGGGACGATGGGGATGATGAACGACACGAATACGACCAGCGTCGCGATGAGAAAATGTTTACGCGCTTCCGCATCTTTGAGCGGGAACATCAGGATTTCAGTGAGATTGATGCCGAATAACATGAAGTTTCTCCCTTGCGGTTATGAGAAGTACAGTTCGGTTAGAGCGCCACCCCGAACACAGCCACATAATGCGCGGCGGCGGCGATCAGGACGAAGATATGCCAGACTTCATGGAAGCCGAACACGCCCGGCTTGAAATTAAAGATCTTGGTCGCATAGACCACTGCGCCAAGCGTGTAGATCACGCCGCCGGCAATGAGCCATGCGAACACCCAAGTCGGCAGGGCGGCGAGCATCTGCCCGGCGGCGGCAACGCTGATCCAGCCCATCAGCACGTAAATGCCGGCGTTCAGCCAGCGCGGCGCGCCGATGTAAAAGATCTTGACGACGATGCCGATCAACGCCAGCGACCAGATGATGGTCAGCATGCCCCACTTCCAGAAGCCTTCAAAGGCATTGACACAGAACGGTGTGTAGGTTCCTGCGATCAAAACGAAGATGGCGGCGTGGTCCACTTTGCGGAAGACCTCCAGCGCCTTGTCCTTTACGCGCACCATGTGATAGGTGGCGCTGGCGGAGAACATGAAGATCAGGCTTACGCCATAAATGGCGAATGAGATGATCTTGGCGGGCGTGTCCCAGCCGACGATGAGCAGGGCGATCAAGCCGATCAGTGCCAGGATCGCCCCGCCCCAGTGGGTCAGGCTGTTCACCGGTTCACGTAGTTTCTTTAACATATTATTTCTCCTCTTTCTCTGCGATCACAAACAGTAGCGTACTTGATTTTACTTCAATCGTTTCAATCTCTGCGTGGAAATTTGCGTCAACGAAAGGTCGCTGTAATCTGTGCTGGATGAATCCGTTTATGTCGGACGGACTCTCCCCCGTGACCTTGTAAAGCCATCGTAAAAACAGATTCTTTGGGAACGCCACGGGCAGGACGATGAGCCTGCCCCTGCTTCGGAGGACTCGTCTCACCTCGGACAATGTCCGCGGATCGAAGATATATTCGGATGGAAAAGTGGAAACGATACTTTCGAACGTTTCGTCGGCGTACGGCAGGGATTGGGCGAGTCCGCGCGTGAGGTTGGCAGAGTCGCCGAGGCGGTGTTTTGCGAGCCTGCCCATCTGTTTGGATTCGTCCAGTGCGACCGCGAACAAGCCTCGACTGAGAAGGATGCGCTGCAAATGTCCGGGACCATGACCCAGCTCGAGGATGCGAGTCCCTTTGATGAATGGTACGATGCTGAAGACCCAGTCATTCCACCTGCCGAACGAGACAACCCATGCAACCAGGTCATAGGTGAAGGCGAATGGATGGTAGAGCAGGTTGAAGAAAAAACGCATGAAGCGCTGGATGATGTTCATAAATGAAACAAGGGTTTGACGAATTCGTCAAACCCTTGCCTTGTTGGTTTGCGGACTATGCGGGGGCTTCGTCGCTGCCCTTTTTGGTCTTACGGACCGCCTCGAGGGCGCTTTTGCCGCGTTCCTGCACTTCGTGTGCAATTCCGCTGGCACGTTCCTGTACGCCGTGGGCAAGTTCGCTGGCGCGTTCACGCGCGATCTTTGCAAGTTCGTCGGCGCGGTGCTTGGCTTCAGCGGCTGCGGCTTCGGCGCGCGCAAGCGCTTCTTCAGCGGTGTGTGCGGCACGGTCGCGCAGTTCAATGGATTTGTCCTTGATCAGTGCGCGAGTTTCTTCGCCGGTTTGCGGGGCAAAGAGCAGGGCAACCACGGCGCCGGTTAAGCCGCCGACGACAAATCCTACGAGAAAGGCTCCAAATTCATCACGGTCAGACATGGTATTTCTCCTTTTTGTTTAGTTTGGGAGACCCTAGGGTCTTCTTTTTACTTCGGCTTGATGCCCAGTAATTCTAACATACGCTTTAAGCCAGCCAGATACCCATTAAGTTTGATGACCGGCTCGACCATATTTTCGCCCAAAAATTCCGCAGTTCCACGCAGGGTGTTGACGGTTTCATTGGTGGCGTTGAGGATCGGGCGTACCTCATTCTGGATCAGGTTGATCAGGCTGGTAAGCTGGACAATGAGCACGATTAACGCCACGCCGATCAGCAGGGATTGAAGCGCCACGACAATAATGAAAACATCGCGGATCTTATCTGTGGGGGTGTCTGGCTGGAGCAGGGCATAGATCGCCCAGCCGAGCAATGCCAGCAGGACGATGACTCCCGCCACAATTCCTATCATGATCTGCTTCTGTTTCTTTTCCTGCTCACGGAGTTCTGCGAGCTGTTCCGGTGTGAGCGGTGGAGGCTGTGGAGTGGGTTGTTGCTGTTCGGGGAGTGCCATGACTTCATTATAAAGGATAAATGATGATTTTTCCATGAGCCCTGAAAAATTGAACAAAACGTCCCGAAATTTTGGTTTCGGGACGTTTTGTTTTATTTGAAGCCGGTCTCGTATTACCGAACCCGGATGGATTGACCGACATAGATCTTGTTGATGTCCTTGATCTGCGGGTTGAGCGCTTTGAGCGCGTCCAGCGTGGTGCCGAAGCGGGTGGCGATCTTTCTCATCGTGTCGCCCTTTTGCACCGTGTAGTAGGATGCGGCGGCTGGCAGGTTGATCACCTGTCCGACATAGATCACGTTCGCATTGGTGATCTGCGGGTTGATCTTCAGGATGTCGTTGACCGTCACGCCGAGGCGATCCGCGATCTTGCGCAAGGTGTCGCCTTTCTGCACGGTGTAGGTGGTGCCGCCGGAAGGCGGAGGAGGAACCGGCACCCCGCTTCCGCTGGGGACGGTGAGGCGCTGACCTTCATAAATCAGGTTGTAGTTGGCGATCCCGTTCAGCGAGGCAAGCACATCCATAGTCGTGCCAAAGCGGGCGGCGAGCGCTTTCAGGGTGTCACCGCGCGAGACAATGTAGGTCGCGTAGCCGTTCCCGTTGTCCCAGAATGCGCCGGGGAGCATCAGAACCTGACCGGCATAGATGTACTGACCGAGGCCCGGGTTGGCGAGTTTCAACGCGGATGTGGTCGTACCGCACGCCCGTGCAATGGCGCTGAGCGTGTCACCCTTCTGGATCGTGTAGCTGGTCCCGCAGGTGTAGGCGGCGGACCCGCTGTCGGTAAAGCCGATGGCGGCGAACAGCATGGCAAGGATTAAGACAGATTGTATTAAGATTTTATGTTTCATGTGAACCTCTTGTTCCATAAATAACGAGTACGATACATTAATGACGCAAGGCTGTTGAAAAAGTTCCCATTTTCCTCTTGACTCTTCAAAACTGCGAGGGTACACTGTCCCTACCTACCGTTCGGTAGGGAAGGAGAGTCTGTGACCAGAGATGACATCCTCGACGCCGCCGCGCAAGTGATCCGCCAAAAGGGGTTCCACGGCGCTTCCATGTCCGATATTGCGGAAGCAGTAAACCTGCAAAAGGCAAGCCTCTATCACCATGTGGCATCCAAGCAGGAGATCCTGCTGGCGCTTCTCGACCGCGCCCTCGGCTTGCTGACCGACCATATCGCCGCCATTTCGTCCCAGCCTGTTCCCGCCGACCAAAAGCTCAGGCAAATGATCCGCGGATATTTGTCCGCCCTTGCCGATCACGCCGACCTGACCGCCGTCCTTTTATTCGAGCATCGCTCGCTCGATAAAAAATCCCATGCCCGCCATGTCCCTCACCGCGATAAATTTGAGGCGCTATGGCGGGATGTGCTTAATGAAGGGGTGCGAGACAAAATCTTCGATTGTAAGGATACGGGCATGGCAGTCCGTGCATTGATGGGTGTCATGAACTGGACGCTTACCTGGTATCGTCCCGACGGCGGCAAACCCATCGAGCAGGTGGCGGATGAGTACGCCGACCTGATGTTGAAAGGTTTGTTGAAGTAAATCAGACGACGAGCCGTTGACTGCGGCTGTTGCCCATCGTCCAAAATGAAGGAGAGACACATGTATTCGTTCGAACCCAATGAAGAACAACAAATGTTGATCGATGCGGTGGGAAAGTATGCGGAGAACGATCTGCGACCCGCCGCGCATGATGCCGAAGAGAATCGTGAGTTGCCGAAGAAACTCGTCAGCAAAGGCTGGGAATTGGGCTTGCTGCAAGCATCCGTTCCCGAAGCCTATGGCGGCTTTGGCGAGCGCAGCGCGGTCACGGGCGTGCTGGCAGTCGAAGAAATGGCATATGGCGATCTGGCGGGGACGCTGGCGGTCACGACGCCGTCTTTGTTCGCCACGCCGGTTTTACTTGGCGGCAGTGAAGAGCAAAAACAGGAATATCTCCCGAAGATCATCGAAGGCGAGTGGGCTCCCTACACGGCGGCTTTGGTCGAATATGCGTTCGATTTCGACCCGACCGCCCTCAATACCACAGCCAAAGCCGAAGGCGGTTCTTTCATTTTGAACGGCGAGAAAGCCTTTGTGCCGTTTGCCAAAGATGCCGAAGCGCTCATCGTGTATGCCAATCTTGATGGGGTCACCCAAGGCTTCATCGTCAAGAAAGAAGCGGCGGGGTTATCCATCTCGGAAGAACGTGAAAAGGCGATGGGACTCAACGCCCTGCCGATGTATCGCGTCAAACTCGAGAATGTGACCGCCGAACGGCTCGGCGGCGCCTCGGGTCATGACTTTGAGTTGATCCTGTCTGCGATGCGCGTTGCCTCCGCTGCGGCTGCGGTGGGTGTTGCGCGTTCGTCCTTTGAATATGCAAAGAACTATGCAAAGGAACGCGAAGCCTTTGGCGTGAAGATCGCCCAGAAGCAAGCCGTCGCATTCATGCTGGCGGAGATGGCGACGGAGATCGAAGCCATCCGCCTGCTGACATGGGAAGCCGCATGGAAGCTCGATAACGGCAAGGAAGATGCTCACACCTCCGCCTATCTCGCCCAAACCGGCGCCGCCGACATGGCGATGATGGTCACCGACCGCGGTGTGCAGATCTACGGCGGACATGGCTATATCCGCGAAAACCCGGTCGAGCTGCTCATGCGCAACGGGCGCGGTTTTCCGATGCTGTTGGGAACGGCAATTGTCTAGCGATTCTTTCCTCTTTCTTCTTTCATTACGCAACAAAGATGAAGGAAAAAAGAAAAGATGCCAAGGAGATAACTCATGACCATTGAATTTGAAGCCCCCAAACCCATTGTGAACATGCAAAACATGCTGCAAACCGTTGCAGAGAACATGATGCGTTCCACCTCGCGCGAGATGGACGAGAACGAACATTCCATTCCGTGGGATTACATCGAATTCATGCACACTGCCATGCGTTCGATGGGCGGCGCGGGCGGACTTGCCCCCGTTGAAGAAAAGCCGAAGGAAGGCGCGGAGAAGCGTCCGCCGATCGGCTACCAGAAACTTGCTGTACAAATTGAAATGCTTGCATGGGGCGATGTAGGCTACTATCTCGTCACGCCCGGTGGCGGACTCGGCGCGGCGGCGGTGCAAGCGGCTGGTACGCCCGAACAGAAAGCCAAATTCCTTGCGCGTTTTAATGAGGAGAAACCGACCTTTGCCGCCATGTGCATGACCGAACCCGGCGCAGGCTCGGATACGTCGGCGATCCGCGCGCGGGCTGTGTTGGATGAAAAGACCAATGAATGGGTCATCAACGGTGAGAAGATCTTCGTCACGGCGGGCGATAAATCCTTTACCGAATACGAAAAACTCGGCAAGGGCTTTATTGTAGTGTGGGCGAGCATCGATCCGTCTGCGGGACGTGCAGGTATGCGCGCCTTTGTTGTTGAGGCAGGCATATTTGGTGTTAAGATCACCAAACTGGAGCATAAACTCGGCATCCGCGCCAGCGACACGGCTTCCATCTCGCTTGTCGATGCGCGCGTGCCGTTCGAGAACCTGCTTGGCAGTCCCACCGTGGAAAAGACCACTACGGGGTTCAAGGGCGCGATGGCAACCTTCGATGCGACAAGACCCCTCGTGGCGGCATCAGGTCTCGGCGTGGCACGAGCCGCGCTTGAATTTCTGAAAGAGAAACTGAAAGAGAACGGCGTCGAGATCCGTTACGGGCTTCCGCGCCAGAAGTTAACCAACATCGAACGCGAAGTGATCGACATGGAGATCATGCTCAAGTCTGCATGGCTGATGGTTTTGAAGGCGGTCTGGATGGCGGACAACAAGAAGCCGAACGCGCTCGAGTCTTCGATGAGCAAGGTCAAGGCGGGCGACGTTTGCACGAAGATCACCCAGAAAGCCGTGGAGATTCTTGGACCCATTGGTTACAGCCGTGAATTCCTGCTCGAGAAATGGTTCCGCGATGCGAAGATCACCGATATTTATGAAGGCACGGGACAGATCAATCGGCTCGTGGTGGCGCGGCAGATTTTGGGATATAGTGGAAGTGAGTTGAGGTAAATCGTAGGGGCGGGGGTCCTTCCCGCCCTGGGCGCGAGAACCGCGCCCCTACGGAGGAAAATATGACAAAATACAACATCCACAAAGCAGTCGTCATCGGCTCGGGAACGATGGGCGCAGCGATTGCGGCACATTTGGCGAATATCGGCGTGCCTGTAACCTTGCTCGATATTGTCCCGAAAGATTCATCCGATAAGAATAAGATCGTCAAAGAAGGTTGGGATCGTTGTTTGAAGGCGCGTCCCGCCAATTTGATGGCGAAGGAATTGGAAACGCTCGTCACGCTTGGCAACTTGGAAGATGACTTTGGAGCCGTCGCCGAAGCGGACTGGATCTGCGAAGCCATCATCGAGAACCTGAAGATCAAGCAGGATTTGATGGCGCGCATTGACGAAGTCCGCAAGCCGAATGCGATCGTTTCTACGAATACTTCGGGTATTCCTGTCGCATCCATTGCGGAGGGTCGCTCGAAGGAATTCAAGAAGCATTTTCTCGGCACGCACTTCTTTAATCCGCCGCGCTATTTGAAATTGCTGGAGATCATCCCAACGCCTGATACATCGAAAGATGTGGTCGAGTTCATCTCGCATTTCGGCGAGTATCGCTTGGGCAAGGGCATTGTGTTGTGCAAAGACACCCCGAACTTCATTGGCAATCGTGTGGCGTTCGGTACGGGCGCGTTCGCAATGGACTTCATCATGGAGAACAGCTACACCGTGGATGAAGTGGACGCTCTGACTGGACCTTTGATGGGTCGCCCAAAAACAGCCACGTTCAGGCTGATAGATCTGGTCGGTGTGGACGTGTGGCATCACGTGGGGGCGAATCTTGCGCCCTTGATCCCGCATGACAAACTCGGT
>CAYPHR010000093.1:0-1714 GCA_964410375.1 uncultured Anaerolinea sp.
TTGTACGCCTCGTTGCTGATGCCGATGCGGTTCTTGTTGCGGATCACGGCGCGGACCGCATTCGGGGAGTTGATTCCGTTCTTCAACGCCATGTCCGCGCGGAAGTTGACCGAAAACTCCCCGTTGCGGTTGACGCTGGGCGTAAACGTCCCCACGCCCGGAATCTTGACCGGCACGCCGTCCTTATTGAAGTGCAGCAGGGCATCGCTCATCTCCTGAAAGACCATCATCACCTCGCTGGTGTTCAAGCCGGTGCGCATTGCCATCCACTCCGCCACCACGTCCAGTTGGGCGGTGGTCTTCAACTCCAGCTTGGGTCCGAACAGGTTTACCGCTTGTAGAATCTTTGCCATTTTAGCCTCCTATAGGAAAAGGTTTCTCAGGAGGACATCCGTATCCCCCTGACGTTCCATATTGTATGGATGAGCTGGCGGCTTGTCAGTAGGAAATTTGGGGGAGGCATGGATGCGTAAGAAAGTAAGATTCTTGTAACGGAATCAGCCCTTACAATGCGCGCGAAGGTCGTATAATGGGAGTGCGTGCAGGCTGGCGCAACACAGTAGAATCACATTTTGGATGAACCGCACATGGAAAAGCCTTTAGCACTGATCGTGGAAGACGACCGCGACATCGTCGCGTTATTTCGGCACGTACTGGACGTGGCGGGCTACCAGACCGAGATCGTATTGGACGGCAGGGAAGCCATGGAACGCCTCGAAGCGATCCAGCCCAACATCGTCCTGCTCGACCTGCAGCTGCCGAGTCTCTCCGGCGTCGAGATCCTGAAACGGATGCGCGAGAACGAGCGCCTCAAACGCGTCCCGGTCGTGGTCATCACCGCCTATGCGCCCTATGCCGACAGCCTGCCCGTCGAACCCGACCTGCTCCTGCTCAAACCGGTGGACATCAACCAACTCAGCAACCTCGTCCAGCGCCTGCAAGCCACACAAGGCGCGCTGCGCCAACCCTCGCATGAGGACGTCACCGGCTTGTACACGCTCGGCTTCTTCAGCGTGCGCCTCGCCTTCGCCCTCGAACGCATCAAGCAAAGTTCCCTGCGCCGCTTCGGCGTGCTGTTCGCCGACGTCGCCCAACTCTCGGATTTCCGCAAACTGGTCAACGAGGACGATTACAACGACTTCCTGCGGCGGCTGGCAGACCAGTTCCGCATGACGCTTCGTCCCACCGACACCATGGCTTGGTCGCCGGACGATGAATTTTTTCTCACGCTGATCGAAGACATCCCCAACCCCGAAGCCCCATTGCGCATCGCCGGGCGCGTCCGCGACAGCATGCGGCGCTTCCTCGAAAACCACGACCGCGGTCTCGGGTTGCGCGCCAACCTCGGCGTCCTGCTGTGCGACGCGGAATACGACGGCATCCAGCACATCATCAACGACGTGGGGCTGGCGCGCATGCAGTTACGGGCGGGTCTGTACACCAATCCCGCCACCTTCGACCGTGAAATGCTCAAGACAAAACGCTAGCGTTCATCCGTAAATGTATTCCCCTCTTTTTATCCGCAGATTTTTTTGATCTTTCTTTATAAATCTGCACAATCTGCGTCATCTGTGGATCAATTCCGAATCCGTGTTCATCCGCAGATTGCACCGATACCCGCAGATTTTTTTGATCTTTCTTTATAAATCTGCTCAATCTGCGTCATCTGTGGATTAACTACACCGAATTCACTTCCATCTCCCTCAACTTGATC
>CAYPHR010000093.1:1814-9839 GCA_964410375.1 uncultured Anaerolinea sp.
GCGTCATCTGTGGATTAACTACACCGAATTCACTTCCATCTCCCTCAACTTGATCAGCACCGCCTCCAGCACACCGCCGCCGATGGACAGCGCCTTATCCGAAACGAGACGGCACATCGCGGGGTCGTTGCGCGGGTCCAAATCCCCGATCTTCATGCCTGCGGGCACGTCCACGCGCGGGTGGATCAGTCCGCGCAGGATGCCGTCGAACGGGCTGACGATCGCCTGTCCGTTCATGCTGGCAATGTGTTCGCCCTCCCGGCACAGTTCCCCGATCTCCTTGAACGGTTGAACGTTCCCCGAAACCGGCGCGCGCAGGACGCGTTTGGGGTCGCCTTCGGGCTGTCCGCTGTCGGCTTGGGCGGGTCCCTGCCAATAGATCCTGCCGAGCGTGTGACTGCGGCGGGTTTCGATCACAGCGTGGCAATTGTCCCCGGCGGAGAACCCGGGTCCCAGTCCGATATGAAGCGGGAGTTCCACTGCCAACGGCTCCGGCTCGGACTTCAACAAACGCGCATCCACGAGGAAGGTCGTGCGCGGGCTGGTCAGGAACTGGTTGCGAAGGATGTTCGCCTGCGGGTCCACGAGCACGGGAATCTCCCCCGCCTCCAACGCGACCTGAAACTGGTCTGCCGACACGAGGCGGGCGGTCACCCCTTCGACGGTGTGCGTCCCTTCGTAGACCGCTTCCGAAAAACTGACGGTGCGGCGCACGGCGAGCGGCTTGTCCAGTTCGAGGATGGCAATCTGAAAACCGACGCGGAACAGGCGCAATGCCACACCGCTGGCTAAATCGCCTCCCCCACGGATCAGGATCAGGGGATTCATGCGCCTTCCTTTGCAATTTCCTTCACCCTGCCCAACTGTTCATCCAGCATGTGACTGAACGAGTACAACAGCAGGTAGATGAACAAAAAGAAGAAGGTGTACAGCAGGGTGAACGCGGCGAGGCGCATGCTCGGGTCAACGACCAAACCGAGGATGGTCAGGGTGACCTCAGCGGGGTTTTGCAGGATGTCCCATGAGTTCAGGCGCACGAAACGACCGATGTAAATGCCGAAACTGCTCAAGCCGGAGATGACGAAAACAAAGGTCCAGCCCGCCGCGCGCCCGAAGGTGCGCAGGACGATATCCTGCATGTGATAGAGCGAGATCACGCCCAACAGCATGCCGGTCCACGAACACCAGACGACGATGATGACATCGTACCAAAGCGGCGCGCCGACTCCGCCCGAGCGGGCGAGGTCCTGCAGGTCGGTCAACATATAGGGCGCGTTGGGGAAGAACAACAGCCAGAGCAGGGCGATGAAGGGCAGGATCAGGTACAGCCAGAGACGCTTCCACGAAACGGCATGGGCGACCGACGCAAGGATGAAGGGAATCCACGCGAGGAAGAGATTCCAGATCAAGCCCGTGTGCCGGATGGAGTCGGTGTAGAGCACCCGCGCCGCCACCAGCAAGATACAAACAAGACACGCCACGTTCAGCATCACAAAGACGGCAACGCTGTGACGGTTTTTCGTGAGATATTGTTTCATCCTTTCCAGCATTATTTTTTCTCCCGCAGGAACAGGATCATGTCTATATTGCCGGGCGAGTGACCGAGTTCGGTCAGTATGGCGGCGGCTTCGCTCCTGTGCTGTGTGCCGTGGTTGACGACGTGCGCCATCGCCTGCCAGAGCACGTCTTCGAAGACATCCCCTTTGGTGTTCTTGTATTGGAAATTCGCGTTCAGGCGTTCATCGGTCAGCGACGCAACGAACTCGTTCAGCGCGTTTTCTTCCTTCTGCCAGCGCGCGCGCAGGGCGGGGAAGTCCGCGAACTCTTCGGGCTTGAAACCCGCCGAGGGCGACTCGCCCGTCCAGCGCATGCGCCAGATCCACTCGGCGAACAGGATGTGCGTCAGTGTGCCGCGCAGCCCGCCGAACGGGTACGAAGCGTCCGCGAGAAATTGCTCCGCACTCACCCGTGAAACGGCGTTCAAAATCCGGGCGTTCGCCCAGGCGTTGTATTGATAAAGCAGTCCAATATCTTGTTTGTTCATCTCGATAAAAACTCCAGCAGGATCGGGTTGACCACATCCGGCTTTTCGTAGTGCGGGATGTGTCCGCAATTTGGGATGGCGTGAAACTCGGCGTGGGGCAGGGCTTCGCGGATGATCACATGGTCGGCGAAGGGCGTGGTCATATCGTTCTCGCCCCAAAAGAGCAGGGTCGGCTTTTTCAACGCGCCCAGTTTCCGGTAGGTCTCCAAAAGCGATTCCAGCATCCCGTTGCGCATGGTCGAAAGGATGGCGCGCTTGAAACCCTTGTACTCCATCTGGGCTTTGTACTTCTCCTGGAACTCCTCCACCAGCGCGGGATCGAACAGGTCCGATGCGATGCCCTTGACCATGCTCCCGCTTCCGAACAGACCGATGAGCAGTTCACCCAGAATTGGCAGTTTCGCCGCCTTGAGCGTTTTCGGCAACTCGACGCGCTTCGCGCCCGACGGGTCGATCAGTACATGTTTGCGGACGTAGCGCGGATACTTCTCGATGAACGCCGCAGTGACAGGTCCGCCCATCGAAAGCCCGACCAGGTCCACTTTGGGCATGTCGAGCGCGTCCAGCAAGTCCTTGAGCTGCCTCACGAACGAGCGGATATCATACCGGATTTTTGGCTTGTCCGTGAAGCCGCGCCCGATGAGATCGTAGCGCAGCACGCGGAATCCCGACCTGACCAGAAACTCGAAGGTCGGGTCGTAGATGAAGGACGGCACGGAAAATCCATGCACCAGCACAACGGGGATGCCATCACTGTCGCCGCCCAATTCGTAGTGTGTGACCCCGTCCGTAAGCGAAACGAACGATCCGCCCAGCGCGTTGCGGACGGATTCGTTCAATTCTTTGGTTTCACCGAGGTAGGGGAAGGGCATTCGTTAATGGAACGGCGCGGTATCGCCGCGCCGTTAACTGGATGATGGGGCACAGCAGTGCTGTGCCCCTACAAGGTTATTTTATTTTTCCAAGCGCGCGTAGGACGCGTTCCGGCGTGAACGGGAATTCGTCGATCCATACGCCAGTCGCATCGTGGATCGCCGCCGCGATGGCGGGCGCAACGGGCAGGTAGGGCAGTTCGCCCACACCGCGCGCACCCCACGGTCCGTTCGGGTCGGGGACTTCCACGAGGACGGATTCCACTTTTTCGGGAATATCCCAAATGGTCGGGATGAGATAGGTACTGAGCTGGTCGGTCAGCACGCGCCCGTCCTTGGTCTTGTATTCCTCGAGCACGGCATAACCATGCGCCTGCACGACCGCGCCTTCGATCTGCCCGATGACCAGTTCCGGATTGATGGCTTTCCCGACATCGTCCGCGGAGGTGATGCGCAGCACGCGCACGTGACCGGTTTCCGTATCCACTTCCACTTCCGCGCCCTGAGCAACGTAGGCATATTGGAAGTTCGGCATGGAATAGCCGGTTTCCTTGTCCATGGGCGTCGTGCGCGGAGCAAGATACTGGAACTCCGCAATCGCCGGGCGTTCCTCGGCGTTCCATTTTTCAAGCGCCAATTCTGCTGCGCCCTTGATGGAGTTACCCGCCATGAAGGTCAGGCGTGAAGCGGATGCCGAGCCGGGATTTCCCTGCGTGGCAGAGTCGGATGACTTCAATTCGATCTTCGCTTCAGGGACGCCCAACACCTGCGCCGCCATCTGGATCATGACGGTGTGCGTGCCCTGCCCAACTTCCGCGCCGGCGTGATGCAGGACGACGCGTTCCATGCTGCCGTTGCCGTGGATCTCGACCTTCGCCCAGCAGTTCTCCTGATAACCGAAGGAGAAGCCGACGTTCTTGAAGCCTGCCGCAAATCCACGCCCGCGCGCGATGGGTGATTTATTTTTCTTTCCGCCGTCCATCGTCTTCGGTCCGCGGTTCTTTTTCTTCTTCCATTTGAACGCGTCGCGCGCTTCTTCGATGCACTTGACGACGCTCACCGGTCCCGGCACAGGTGTGCCGACGCCCATCGTATCGCCGTCGCGCAGGGCATTCTTCAAGCGGAATTCGACCGGGTCCATGCCGAGTTTTTCGGCGAGTTTGTTCATCTGGCTTTCCGCCATGAACAACGCCTGCGGCGCGCCAAACCCGCGGAAGGCGGCGCCGGGCAGATTGTTGGTGTAGACGCCGTACACATCCGTTTTGACGTTCGGGACAAAATACGGTCCCGTGGAGGTGATGGCGGCATTCCCCAGCACCTTGTTGGATGTGTACATGTATGCGCCGCCGTCGCCGATGATCTCATTTTCGACGGCGATCAGTTTGCCGTCCCGGGTTGCGCCCCAGCGGGCGCGCAGGATGGCGGCGTGGCGTTTGCCGTGTCCGATCATGGATTCACGGCGCGACCAGATGATGCGCACCGGCTTCTTTAATTTCATTGTTGCCATGGCGAGCACCGCTTGTACCGAGAGGTCTTCGCGCCCGCCGAACGCGCCGCCGATGGCGGGATAGATCACGCGCACCTGTTCTTCGGGCACGTCAATTGCGTGGGCGATGGATTTGCGGTCGGCATGCGTCCATTGACCGGCACACACGACGGCGATGCGCCCTTCTTCATCTATGTATGACAGCCCCGCTTCGGGCTGGAGATAGGCATGTTCCTGCACCGGGGTTTGGTACTCGCCCTCGACGATTGCATAGGCGTTTGCGAAACCCTCGTCCACGTTTCCCTTGCGGATCTTGTAGTGGACGCAGACGTTGGTATCGCCCCGGTCCGGGTGGAGGAGAGGCGCATCGGGGCGCATGGCAGTAAGCGGGTCGAGCAGAGGCGGAAGGTCTTCATAATCCACCTCGATCAACTTCAGCGCCGCTTCCGCCTGGACCTCGGTCTCTGCCACCACGACTGCGACCTGGTCGCCCACGAAGCGGACGATGTCCGTGTAGGGCTTTGATGCGCCGGGTCCGCACAGCACGGGCTGGTCGGGGATCTGCAAACCATATTCGTTGACGGGCACGTCCTTTGCCGTGTAGACCGCTGCAACGCCGGGCGCGGCAAGTGCCTTTTCCGTGCGGATGTCCTTGACCCTGGCGTGAGGGCGTTCAGCGAACAGGATCTTCATGTGCAGCATGCCGGGCATGACGAAGTCGCCGGAGTAGGGCGTTTCGCCTGTGACCTTGCCGCGCGCATCCACGCGCGTGTATGATGAGCCGACAGATTGATTTTGCATGGCTTCCTATCGTTTGTATTTCTTGAATTTGATGTTGGGAGGCGGCACGTCGAGCGGTCCGTATTTGGCGGGACCGACGATGCGGTAAACGATCGCATAGAGCAATGACACGACGCCGCCGAGCACGATCATGTACAGGATGCTTGCCGCTGCGTAGGCATAGAAATGGGGGGTTGCCGTGATCGGACTCAGCAGGGTCATCAACCCGTTGGAGGCATAAAAGAATTCAGGATAGCGCGGGGTGCCCAGCAATTGGTAGGGGATCGCCCAACCGTTATTGAGCCCATATTGAACGGTCTCATATCCGGCGGTGGCGGAAATGATCGGAATGATGATCATCATCAGACATCCAATTCCGCGCCAGGCAAAATGTGGCTCCTTGACCTTCTGTCTGGATGCCTTTACCACTGAACTCTGATATTTACTCATTAAAGCCTCTCTCAGTTAATTCGCGGCGTCTTCCAGCGCTTTGACGATCTTGTAATAACCCGTACAGCGGCATAAATTGCCGGTGATGGCTTGCTCGATCTCGTTCCGCGTGGGGTTGGGCTTTTCCTCCAGCAGTTTCGCGCCGGACATGATGAAGCCGGGCGTGCAGTATCCGCACTGGACGGCTCCGTGCTCGACGAAGGCTTCCTGTACCGGGTGGAGGTGGCTGTCATCCGCCAACCCTTCGATGGTGGTGATCTCCGCGCCGTGCGCGCGCGGCGCGGGCACAAGGCAGGACATGACAGCCTGTCCATCGAGGAAGACGGTGCAGGCACCGCATTCCCCTTCGGCGCAGCCTTCCTTGGTTCCGGTCAACATGCCTTCTTCGCGCAGCAGGCGCAGGAGCGTTTTGCTGTGTCCGCTGGTGAAGGAATATTTCTTTCCGTTTATCGTAGTTTCAATCGGGGATTTTGGAAATTCTGATTTTTGAATTTTGAATTCTGAATTTGTGCGGAGCAGGACCGGCTTCTTCGGCATGCCTTTCTGCTCGGTCTCGTCGCGCAGTGCGGTCAGCCCGCGTTTGACGGTGACGCGCACCATCTCGCGGCGGTAGCTGGCGGAGCCGCGCACATCGTCGATGGGTGTGGCGGATTTGACAGCCAGTTCGGCGGCTTCGGCGATGTTCTTGTCGTTGAGTTTTTTGCCAGCCAGGAATTTCTCGGCTTTGGTCGCATGGGCGATGATGGGAGTCACCGACCCCAGCGTGATGGAGGCTGATCTGACGGTATCAGATCTCAGGTCCAGGATGAGCGCGGCGTTGACCACCGAGATCGCCTGCGCGCGCCGCAGCGCCAGTTTGATGAACGTCCCGCGCTGGTGTTTCGTCAGGGCGGGGAAGGAGATATCCACCAGCATTTCGTCGGGTTCCATGACGGTCTTGCGCACGCCGGTGTAGAACTTTTTGAGCGGGACGATACGTTCGCCGCGCGCGGAGAGCAGGGTCACTTTTGCGCCGAGCGCCATCAGCGGGGTGATGGTGTCGTTGGCGGGCGAGGCGGTAATGAGGTTTCCGGCAATGGTGCCGCGGTTGCGGATCTGCGGCGCGCCGACCTCCCATGCCGCGCGTGCCAGCGGATAGGCGCGTTTGCGGATGAGTTTCGATGCGGCGCAATCGTTGTGGGTGACCAGCGCACCAAGATGGATGACATCGTCTTCGTCGATTGTGATCTGGTCAAGTTGGGGGATGCGCGTGACGTCAATCAGGGTTTCGATGCCCTTGCGAGCGCCGCGCTCGAGTTCGAGGATCAGGTCGGTGCCGCCGGCGACAACGCGCGCGCGTTCCCGTTTTTCGGCGAGGATCTGAACGACCTCATCGGTGGATGTTGCATTGATATATTCGTGCCACATGGGATTTTTTGGGTTCGCCATCGCGAGGGCGGGCTCATTCTGAAAATGGCTTTGCCCCCGCGATGGCATTGGTTGAATTACTGACCGCTGCCGGTGACCACTTCGGAGCGGCGCTCGAAAGTTTCCACGGCAAGGCGTGCAAGGCTGGTCAGGTTGCGGATGGCGGCAGGCAGAGCCTCTTCATCGCCAAGGCTGGCTTCGAGATTGTTCAACGCGCCTTCGACCTGGTCGCCGAGCTCGAAGAAGGCAAGATCGAATTGATAAATCGCTTCGAGTTCCTTCTCGTTGATCTTGACCGCATCGAACAGACCGGAATAGCCTCGCGCGGCGGTGCTGATCTTGTCGATGAACGTGCGCAGGGCGAGGTTGGCTTTCTCCAGGTCGTCCACGTACTGGATCATGCCGTTGCTGACAAGTTCCACCTGCAGGTTGGAAGAGCGCGTCCAGTGTTCGCTGAAGCGGCGCGCCACGGTCTCACGCAGGATCTTGTCCGCATCGCGGCGGTTCTGCCGCTCAACATAGCCGCTGAAACCGGGGATGTACGATGCCAGTTTCTTGAACGGGTCGATCTGACTGCTAACTTTTTCGAAAAAATCACTCATAGGAGCCTCCTGCCGTTATATACGTGCAATTGTCCGAATTGTTTCTGCGTGCCTTCAATTATATCGTTTATTTCCAGTTATAATCAAGAAACGAACTTCCTGCTTTGCCCATCTATTTGTACCTAATAAAAAGAGGCAGCCGCCTTTCATGGCAGGCTGTCTACTACTAATCATCTTTCAGGAGTAAAACATGACGACCGATATTCAATCCCTGTTGGGAGCCCAGGCGGAATCTCTGCTCGGTTTTGATTCCCCCAAGATTCCCAAGGAACGCCTCCATCTCCCCGGTCCTGATTTTGTGGACCGTGTCTACCTCCAATCTGACAGGAATCCCCGCGTGCTGAACAATCTCTCACGGATGTACAACCACGGACGCCTCGCCGG
>CAYPHR010000094.1:0-9723 GCA_964410375.1 uncultured Anaerolinea sp.
CCTGTGTATTTGTGGTTGAAATCGGGCAGGGTGTTCAGCACGCCCTCGGCAATGAAACCGAGCGTCCCTTCGGAACCGATTAGTAAATGAATAAGAATATCGAGCGGATGGTCGTAGTCGAGAAAGGCGTTGAGCAGGTAGCCGTTATTGTTCTTGATCTGATAACGTCGGCGGATTTTTTCAGTGAGAGATTCTTTCATCCGCAGATTGCGCGGATTAGGCAGATTATTTTTTTCTGCGCCATCTGCCAAATCTGTGGATAGGATTCGCCGTTTGAGTTCGAGCAGATCTTGGGCGATATGCGGCTGCTCGTTCTCGAAGATCCTGCGCGCATCTGGCTGGGATGTATCGAGAATAAATCCGTTCGGCAGGATAAAGGTCATCGCGTGGATGGTCTTGTACGAGTTCTCGGTCACGCCGCAGCACATGCCGCTCGAGTTATTCGCAAGGATTCCGCCCATCATGCAGGCGTCGATCGAAGCGGGGTCGGGACCGATGCGCCGTCTGTGCGGTTTGAGCACGTTGTTGAGAAATCCGCCCACAATGCCGGGTTGAAAGCGTACTTTGCCCGCGTTCTCCTCGATGCTGAATTTATCCCAATGCTTGGAAATATCCACAAGAATGCCGTCCGTCACTGCCTGCCCGGAGAGACTGGTCCCTGCGGCGCGGAAGGTCATCGGGATTTTATTTTGTTGGGTGTATTTGAACAGCGCTTGAATTTCCCCGATGGAATTCGGCTGTACCACTGCCTGCGGCACCAGCCGAAAATACGAAGCATCATTCGCGTAGGCAATTCGGTCGATCAGGCGCGAGCGGATGCGGGCTTCAGGGAGGATGGAGGTCAGGTCCATGCCTCTATTTTACACTTGGCAGCTCAATGATTACCTTAAGTCCCTTGTCTTTTTCGCTCTCCGCCCGGATCCTGCCGCCATGCACCTCCACGATGGATTTTGCGATGGCAAGCCCCAGCCCCGAGCCGCCCTCGTCTCGCGCGCGGGCTTCGTCCACGCGGTAGAAACGGTCGAAGAGATGCTGTGCTTCTTCGGATGTGACGCCCGCGCCGCTATCTTTAACGGACAGTTGAATCCTGTTTTCTGCGAGCCGGGTTTTCAATTCCACGCGTCCGCTTTCGGGGGTGTGGCGCAGGGCATTGTCGAGGATGTTGTTCAGGACTTGGGCGAACCGGTGCGGGTCGAGATTCGCCTTCAGGATGACCGGCGCAAGTTCGAGGTCAAGCGTGATGCGTTTTTTGTCGAACAGGGAACGGTAGTGGGTGTGGATGTCGCGGACAATGTCGTTCACATCCACGAGTTGGAATTCCATAGCAAGTTCGCCCGCATCGGCGAGGGAAAGCGTGCGCAGGTCGTTGACGAGGCGCTCGAGGCGTTCGGCTTCCTCGCGGACGATCTCGAAATTCTCGCGTGTGGGCTTGAGTACGCCGTCGTGCACGCCCTCGGCATGACCGATGATCAGGCTGAGCGGGGTGCGCAGTTCGTGGGCGATGTCGGCGGTCATTTGCCTGCGCAGGTGGGAGGCGCGCGCGAGGTCGGCGCTCATCTTGTTGAAGGATTGTGCCAGTTCGCCGATCTCATCGTTCGAGTGCACATCCACCTGCTGACCGAGCTTGCCGCCCGCGATGTCGTGCGTGGCTTTGGTCAGTTTACGGATGGGGTTGGTGATGTTGCGCGAAAGGATGATCCCGAATAGAAAGGCTATCGCGACTGCGCCAAGCGCGCCGAGGACGAGGAAGAAGTCGAGCCGTTTGAGGAAGTTCTGTTCCGCGGCGGTTTGTGGGGAATAAGACACTTCCAACAGCAGGTAGCCGACGACTTCATTATTTGCAATGATGGGTTCGGCTTGCTCGATGGCTATGCGGTTGAGACGGTAGCCTTTGCGGTGGCGGCTGCTTTCCAGGACGATATCGCCGTTCCTGTCGGCGACGGCGAACCAGGCGGGGCGGTTCTGCCCAGCCATCATCGGTCCGCCCATGTTCATACCGGGCAACACGGCTTCCACGCCATCCCATGAGCCGGTGTTCACGTAATATTCCGCCAGCCTGTCGCAGAGTTCGGTCTGGTAGCGGTTGGTGAGGAAGATGCCGAATTCACGGTTGGCGGTGATGCGCGTCATGACCGCCAACGCGCCGATGCTGAGCAGGCTGACGATCAGAAAGGCAAGGATGAGTTTGGTGGTGAGTTTCATTTTGTTTATCACGAATTACCGCGAAGGCGCACAAGAGTCGGCGGCTTCAGGTCTTCCTTCGTGTTTGGAATTTATGCCTTTCGCAATCGGTATCCAACGCCGTACACGGTTTCGACGTATTGCGGCTTGCGGGCGTCCTCCTCCAGTTTGCCGCGCAGGTTCTTGATATGCGTGTCGATGGTGCGTTCGTAGCCTTCATAGCGCACGCCCTGGATCACATCCAGCAGGTCGAGCCGCGAATAGACGCGCCCCGGTGAGCTCATCAGCGCGGCGAGCAGGTCGAATTCGGAGGGGGTCAAATCCACGGCATGGTCACCGGCAAATACTTCGCGGGTATCGCGGTCGAGGCTGATCTTTCCGACTTTGAGGCGCTTTCCTTTTGGCTCGCTCCTGCCGGTCCGGCGCAGGATGTTGCGTACGCGCGCCATCAACTCGCGCGGCTTGAACGGTTTGGTCACGTAATCATCCGCGCCGAGTTCCAGCCCGATGACCTTGTCCTCGTCTTCCACGCGCGCGGTCAGCATGATGATGGGGGTATCGTTCTCCTGGCGGTGCGTGCGCATGAACTCGTATCCGTTCATTTCGGGCATCATGATATCAAGGATGACCAGATCGGGCTTTTCCCTGTCCGCAACTGCCAGCGCATCTTTGCCGTTGTATGCAGTTACGACCCGATAGCCCTCCTGCGCGAGATAACTTTGCAGGAGTGAAACCAGCCTTTTCTCATCATCCACGATCAAAATGGTTTGGGCCATACTGAAATTATCCCATATTTGTGTGAAGAAAATGTGTGGGAGAAATGGAGCGTCCGGTATTGACATCGCCTGATGCAAAAGGAGGCATGCCTTAAGCGGACATCCGCCTCACTCGAAGCGGATGCCTGATCTTGCTTAATGAGCCGGATCCACGCTCATTCCTTTTTCTCATCCACAGGCGCGCTGACGGGAGCCTGTTCCCGCACCAGCCTCCAGCCGCTGTTCTTGATCAGCATGTAGCCGCCCCAGACGATCAATCCAAGCACAGCCAGCCGCAACAATCCGCCGAACAGCCCGAAGAAGGGCAGGATGCCGCCGCGTCTGCCGTCGAAGCGGTTGAAACCGGGCATGTGGAACTGCCGCATGCCATCCCGGAAATCATTGTCGAATCCGCGCATGTGGAAACGGGGCATGCCCTGTGCGACACTGCCGTCCTGACCGGCGAGCGTACCTTGAGCGTATCCCATGCGGTAGGCGGCTAAACCTGCGCCAACCTCCAATGCCGCCACCAGCAGGGTGCCGAGCGTCCACCAGAGCCATTTTGTATTCTTCATATGTGCCTCCATTATAAATTTTCTTCATTGTCCCACCTGCGCGTCAGAAAGTAATGGAGGAGTTGTGTGGAAATTATGTCATTCCATGGTTCGGGAGCTAGTCGTTTTCCTCGTTCAGCCATTGACGTCCATCACGCGCCAGCAGGGCATCGGCTTCGGGTGGTCCCCAACTTCGAGGTTTGTAACCAGCCAGCGGCGGAGTCTGATGCGTTTCCCACGTCTGGAGGATGGGGTCGATCAACGCCCAGGCGGCTTCCACTTCGTCCGCGCGGGTGAAGAGCGAAGGATCGCCTTGCAGGGCATCGAGCAGGAGGCGCTCATATGCCTCCGGGATTGCCGTCTTGCCAAAGGCGGATGAGTAGTGAAATTCCATGTCCACGGAGCGGCTTTCGGAGACGGTATCGGGCGCTTTGGCTTCGAAACGCAGGTGCACGCCTTCGTCGGGCTGGAGGTAGAGCATGAGCATGTTCGGCTTCATTGTTTGCATCGGGAACATGGCGAGCGGCGGCTCCTTGAATTGAATGATGATCTGCGATTGTTTTTCGGCGAGGTTCTTGCCTGAGCGCAGATAGAACGGAACGCCCTTCCAGCGCCAGTTGTTGACGAAGAGCCGCAGCGCTGCGTAGGTGGCGGTGGTGGAACGGTCCATGATCTGGTCTTCATCGCAATAGCCTTTGTATTGCGCGCGCACCGTGTTCACTGATACCTGTTCGGGCGTCATGGGTTTGATGGCGTTGAGCACCTTGACCTTTTCGTTGCGCAGGTGCTGGGCGCTGAACGAAGACGGCGGTTCCATGGCGACGAGGCTGAGAAGCTGTAAGAGGTGGTTTTGGAACATGTCGCGCAGGACACCGACGCTGTCATAGAATTTCGCGCGGTGTTCCACGCCGACCTGTTCGGCAACCGTGATCTGGACATGGTCGATATAGGTGCGGTTCCAGATCGGCTCGAAGATCGTGTTGGCAAAGCGCGTGAACAGGATGTTCTGCACGGTCTCCTTGCCGAGATAATGGTCGATGCGATAGATCTGGTTTTCGTGCAGCGCCTTGTGCACCTGTTTGTTCAATGTTGCCGCGGATTCAAGGTCTGTGCCGAAGGGTTTTTCGAGCACAACGCGCCGCCAGCCGCCATCTTCCCGCAGTTGACCTGTTGCATCAAGATTGTCCACGATGTCCGGAAAGAGTGTGGGAGGCAGCGCCATGTAAAACAGGCGGTTTGCATCGCCTTCTTCGGTGCGGGCGAGGAAATCGGCAAGCTTTTGAAAGGCGTCTGCTTCGGTATACTTCCCGCAGACATAGTGCAGGTTGGGCGCGAAGATCTCCCATTCCTCCTGTGTGTAGTCAAACGAGGCGAATTTCTTCATGCCTTCGTGCAGATGCGCGCGAAAACTGTCGTCGCTAAAGTCCGTGCCGCCAAAGCCAATGATCTGGAATCTCTTCGGCGTGCGCCGCTTGCGGAAGAGGTTGAACAGCGAGGGGATCAGCTTGCGCCGGGTCAGGTCGCCCGATGCGCCAAAGATGATGATACTGGTAAGAAGTCCGTTATAAAGTGGGGTGTTCATACACGGATTCCATTTGTTATTCCGCTTTTTTCAACGCGTGCCCGCCGAACTGATTTCGCAATGCGGCAAGCATCCGCGCGGGGTAGTTCTCTTCGTCGCGGCTGGCGAATCGCATTTGAAGCGCAAGTGTGATGACCGGCGCGGGAACGTCGAGGTCGATGGATTCGAACACCGTCCAGCGTCCTTCGCCCGAGTCTGCCACCCAGGGCTTGATGTCCTTCAGTTCAGTGTCTTCGTCGAGGGCGTTTGCCGCCAGGTCCAACAGCCACGAGCGGACGACGCTTCCGTGCTGCCAGATGTGCGAGACCTGCGCAAGGTCGAGCCCGAATTCTTCCTTTGCCTTCAAAATGCCAAAGCCTTCGGCATAGGCTTGCATCATGCCGTATTCGATGCCGTTATGCACCATTTTGACAAAATGCCCCGCGCCATGCGGACCGACGCGTCCCCAGCCCTTGTCCTTTGCAGGCGCGAGCGTCTCGAAAATGGGGCGTAGATTTTCGGTCACTTCGGGTTTGCCGCCGAGCATGAGGCTGTATCCTTCGGTCAATCCCCAGATTCCGCCGCTGGTGCCGCAGTCTACAAAGTGGATGCCTTTTTTTGCGAGCATCTCTGCGCGGCGGATGGTGTCTTTGTAGTTCGAGTTGCCGCCGTCGATGATCATGTCGCCTTTGTTCAGCAAGACAGCCGCATCGTTAATGGTCTCCGTGGTGGCGTCTCCGGCAGGCACCATGATCCATACCGTCTTAGGAGCGGATGTCAATTTGCCGACAGCTTCCTCGAGCGAGAATGCGCCGTCCACGCCGTTGCTGATGGCAGCCTGTACGTTTTCCTTTGTGCGTGCGTAACCGACTACGCGATGTCCGCCGCGTACGAGGCGGGTTGCCATGTTTAATCCCATTTTCCCTAAACCGATCATTGCCAGTTCCATATTGCCATGCTCCTTTGGTCTGTGTCATTGCAAGCGGCGCTTCAGTGCAGCGAAGCAATGACGGGATAATTTACAAAAACTTCCCCGCCGCTTCGTCCATCATCCAGATCAACCTGCCATCCGATGGTTGTATCCGTTGCGCGGGATACTTCTCCGGGTCATTTTCACCTTTCAGGACGTTGCGTAACGTCTCCGCCTTGCTGGCGCCTGTCACTAAAAACCAGGTCTCGCGCGCCTGATTGAACACCAGCGGAGTCAGGGTCACGCGGTTTGCGGGGCGGTCTTGATACTGTGCGGTGACGGCAATGACGGGTTCGGTCATTGCCACAGGCGAGTTGGGGAACAGCGAAGCGGTATGTCCGTCATCGCCCATGCCGAGCAGGGCAAGATCGAAGCGCGGGAAGTCGAACGGCGCGTCAGCGAATCCGCGCAGGGTGTGGGCGTAGGCTTGGGTGGCGGCATCAGGTTCGAGTTCCGATTCGATGCGGTGAATGTTTGTCGTTCCGATTTTGTCAAAAAGGATCTTCTTTGTTTGTCCGTAATTATTGCCCGCATCGTCCACAGGCACACAGCGCTCGTCCCCCCAAAAGAAATGCGCGCGGCTCCAATCCAATGGTTCAGAAGCGAGCCTTTCATATAATTTCATCGGCGTCCCCCCGCCTGAAAGCGCGACCAGAAACTGCCCGCGTTCGGCGATGGCGCGGTTCGCGAGTTCGATGAACAGGCGCGCCGCATATTGACTGAGCTCATCCGCATCTCTAAAGATTTTGACCATTATCTTTGCGATTGTAACCCACATGGACTAAAATCCAGACATGATCAACGTTAAGAAACTGCAAACGCTTCGCGCACGGACCTTCAACCTGCCTCCACACAAACGGCTTTCGACTCCCCGTCAGGCATTGACCTTCGTGAACCAGCGCGGCTTCGTCTATTTCTGGACCATCAAAGGGATTGACCTGCCCTCGCTGTGGACAGCCGTTGCGGGGGATCGTCCTGTTGCAGACCAGCATGACGACCCCGGTCATATCACGTGGGGCTGGAAGGACAACTCGCTGGATAAAAAGATCTGGTATTACGCCAAGATCCTGCGCGGCAAGGCGACGATGATCTCGCTGGAGATCGCGCCGTATTTTTACGCGCTCTCCGAGAATTACGGCGCGCCCGAAGAGGATTATCTGATCGCCTACCGCGAGGGACGCCTGACGCAAGCCGCAAAGCAGGTCTATGAAACTCTGCTCGAGCACGGCAAATTGAACACGCTGGATCTGCGGAAACTGTCGAAATTGTCCAATGCGAAGGATTCGGAATTCAACAAAGCGTTGGAGTATTTGCAGCGCGATTTCAAGATTCTGCCCGTCGGTGTGGCACAGGCGGGCGCGTGGAAGTATTCACACATCTACGAGATCACGACGCGCCATTTCCCCGACCTCTCCGAGCAGGCGCGGCGCATCTCCGAATCCCAGGCGCGCGCGAAGATCCTGCAACTGTACTTCGGCATGGTCGGCGCGGCGCAGATGCGGGACGTGAACAAGTTGTTCGGCTGGGGGAATGAGGTGGTGAAACGCTCCATCGGTACATTGATGGATGCTGGCACATTGGTTTTGACCGGGCATCCCAAGTCTGCAGGGGAGTGGGCGGCGGTAAAAGATGTGGTGCAGGCAGGGTGAGGCGCGCTTGGGGGATTGCCCAAATAATTCTAGCCTGCCATCCTTGACAACATCTTTTTGCGATATATACTCACTGAATGACTAGCTCGAATGAATTTCGCCGTACAAGCGGACTTTCGCCCGAATACGCCTTGCTCGGATTTTTGGAACGTCCCCCCGCGCATGGGTACGAACTTCATCAACGACTGCTTGAATATCTTGGCGAAATTTGGCATGTCAGTTTAAGCCAGACCTACAACATTCTTACCCGTTTGGAAGAAGTCGAGTCGTTGAACGCGTGCAAAACTCAAATAGCCGTCAAACCATAGAGTAATGGAACATTTTTCGTCGCTGATGCTTTTGCTTGCAATACTTTTAGCGGGATGCAGCCCTGCCGCTTCTTCGCCTGCACCTGTGCCTGAGTCTCGCACTCTGACGGTTTTTGCAGCCGCATCATTGACGGATGCTTTTACTGAGATTGGCGGTAATTTCGAGATGGCAAATCCTGATGTATCGATCACCTTCAATTTTGGCGGGTCGCAAGCCTTAAGAACTCAAATTGAAGAAGGCGCGCCCGTTGATGTGTTTGCGTCTGCAAATGCGAACGAAATGGATGCGCTCATTGCAGGCGGCTTCATTGCGGAAGGAGCGTACCAATTTTTTCTCAGCAATACACTTGTCGTTATCCTGCCGGGGGATAATCCCGCTGATCTGAAGTCTCTTGAAGATCTTGCGAATCCGGGAGTTAAGATCGTGTTGGCGGCTGAAGAAGTCCCTGTGGGCGGCTATACGCGCCGATCATTGGACTTGATGAACGGCGCGTTCGGGGCGGATTTCAAGGATAGAGTTATGGAAAACGTTGTCTCCAATGAGGGTAACGTCAAACAGGTTGTTGCAAAAGTTCAACTCGGTGAAGTGGATGCGGGCATTGTGTACGCTTCGGATGCGGCAGCCGCTCCTGAGTTACAAAAGATGGAAATTCCGGTTCAATTGAACGTGTTTGCAAAATATCCGATTGCGCCATTGTTCGAATCCGCCAATGCCGATTTGGCGCAGGCGTTCATTGCTTATGTGCTTTCGGCTGACGGACAGGCGGTTTTGCAGAAGTGGGGTTTTGCGCCTGCCCGGTAGACGATTTTCGCTGGAGTGTACGTCGCGGGATGATAACTTCCGCGGCTTCTTTACTTATGGATAAATTGAAAAACATCCTTCTTTCAAAGTGGGTTTTCATAATTCCCAGTGTTTTTTTGCTGGCTTTATTTTTATTGCCGTTTCTCGCTTTGTTTATTCGTTCGATCAATCCGGAGTTTTTCACCCATGCGCTTTCAGAGCAAGCGGTCAAAGCGCTTCAATTGAGTTTGGTGACAAGCACGATTACGACGATAGGCGCAATGATTTTTGGCACGCCGCTTGCTTATATATTGGCGCGTTGGAAATTTCGCTTCAGATCATGGATCGAACTATTGATAGATCTGCCCATCGTTCTCCCGCCTTCGGTGGCTGGTTTGTTATTGTTGATTGCGTTTGGGCGCAGGGGATTATTCGGTTCTGCATTGCTTGCGCTCGGTATCAGCCTTCCATTTACCACGGTTGCTGTGATCATTGCGCAGGCGTTTGTCGCTGCGCCGTTGTATATTCGGTCGGTGCGGATCGGGTTCGGTGAAATTGACAGGCAATTGGAAGAAGCCGCCAGTGTGGAAGGCGCGAATCAATGGCAGTTGTTCAGTGAAGTCATGTTTCCGCTTGCGGGGCGCGCCATATTAAGCGGGGCAATTCTCACATGGACACGCGCTTTAGGGGAATTTGGCGCGACCATTCTATTTGCTGGGAACCTGGAAGGCGTTACACAGACCATGCCGATGGCGATCTATCTCGGCTTTGAGCGCAACCTCGACGTTGCATTGGCTTTGTCGGTCGTCTTGGTGATCGTCTCATTAATATTGCTCATGCTCACCAAGAGATTGGATAAACATGAGCAACATTGAGTGTGACTGTATTTTCGTTTCATCCTTCAGGGCACAAGCCCGTCCCGCCGCGCAGGCTGGCCAGTGAAGCCGAACTTCTGGCACTGCGA
>CAYPHR010000095.1:0-9651 GCA_964410375.1 uncultured Anaerolinea sp.
CTGACACGGGAGACGATCCGGCGACGGTCCATGCCGCAGTATAAGTATTAGAACATTTGTTCTATTTTAGTGGATCTTAAAGAAAGTGAGTTTGGTGCAATGAAAGATGCATTAAACTCACTTTCTTTTATTGCATCAAGTTCATAAGTGTATAATTCCGTGAAATGAAATCCAAGAACCTGCCATTTCTGTTTTTGATCCTTGCTCTTATCGCCTTCACGGTCTTCATCTTCCAGCCGGGATACATTGACAACGATTCAGCGAACCAGCTCGAGCAGATACGAAGCGGTCATTTCGATGATTGGCATCCGCCCGCCATGTCGTGGTTGTGGGGACAGTTTGACCGCATCCTTCCCGGACCTCTGAGCTTGTTCCTGTTGCAGGTGGTTCTATTCTGGGGCGGAATGGGGATCATCGTAAACCTGATCGCATCCAATCCCATCAGCAAGAGCCTGTATCTTCTATTTGGTTTATTTCCGCCCGCCTTCATGTTTTTGGGAGCCGTCATAAAGGATATTCTCATGGCGGCAGTTTTCCTGTTTGGGATCGCATTGATCCTATACGCCGAAAGAAGGGATTCCATAGTCTCGTTTGCAGCGGGAATGGTCTTTCTGGGGTATGGGATGCTTATTCGGCATAACGCCATACTCGCCGCCCTGCCTTTATTTCTGTATGCCGGATATGTACTCACGCAGATTCGCCCGGATATCCTGAGTAAAACTCCTCCCGTTTGGCGCGCCATTGGACTGGGAGCCTCGCTCTTTTTGATCGTCTTTGCGACCGGGAGAATCTGGAACAGCCGCCTGACCGATACCAAGACCTATCCATTCCAGCAGATCATGCTTCATGATCTGGCGGGCATTTCAATTCGCCTGAACACCTATTTGATCCCCGAATATGTTGCTGCATCCGAACAGCCGTCCATGAAAGATCTGAGGCAGATCTATCAGTTGCGGTCCATGAAGAACCTATATTGGCCCGATTTCACGAACATCCATTACCGCATCCTGCATGAGCCGGACTTGGCGGATGATCTGTTCAATACCTGGGTCACCGAGGTTGTGGATCATCCACGCGCCTACCTTATGCACCGCTCCGATGTGTTCATGGGCGTGCTGGGGTTTCGGGGAGGGCGTCATTGCAGCCCATATTATTACGAAGGCACCGTTTACAAACCGAAAGGATATTATCAATCAGACGGCAATTACTATTCAGATAACCCGGTTGCTGATGTCATTTATACCTGGATGGAACCTCTACGCAATAGTTTTCTCTACTGGAACTGGCTGTACCTGTTTTTGCCGTTGATGTTATTCGCTGCTTCGTTGCTCATGGTTTTGAGATCTTCTGTTGAAAAAAGATACCCTGCTGTCATTGCCCTCGTATGTAGCGCAAGCGGGATATTGTACGGGGCGGCATATTTCTTTGTCGCCACTGCCTGCGACTTTCGTTTGTTCTATTGGAATGTAATTGCCTCCCTGCTGGCGGGGATGTTCCTGTTGTGTGCTGTCTTGTGGAAAAACAAATCACCAAAAATCGATCAATCGGATGCTGCAAAAGAAACGGTCTGATACCTGAAGTTCTGCATCGTAACCAAAGGAGACTGTTACTCAAAAAGTGACGGTCTCTTTTACTATCTTTTCCCATCCTCGCGGATACTATAATCAGAGAATTCTCCTGAAAGGTCCGTGCATGGAAGATCGAATCGCAATCTCCCGCATCAAACAAGGTCACCTCGATAGCCTTGAACATCTGGTTGATCGGTATCAGGCTCGGGCGGTGCAAGCCGCGTACTTAATCCTTTATGACCGCGCGCTGGCGGAGGACGTCGCCCAGTCAGCATTCGTCAAAGCCGCGGAGCGCATCCACCAGTTCGACGAAGAACGTCCGTTCGCACCGTGGTTCTTTCGGATCGTCGTCAACGACGCGCTCAAACTCGCCAAACGGATGAAGCGCAATGTTTCACTTGAGTATCTGGAGGAGGACGCTTCGCATCTCGCGATGCTGTTGGCTGATCCTGCGCCCCAGCCCGAGCAATGGCTGGAAGCGAAACAGGTCCGCGAACATATTTTGCAAGCCGTCCAAAGCCTGCCGCCCGAACAACGCGCCGTGGTCGTGATGCGCTACTTCCTTGACCTCAGCGAAGCCGATATGTCCGCCAAAATGGACCGCCCGCTCAGCACCATCAAATGGTGGCTCAGGGATGCGCGTCAACGTCTGCGTGATCTGATGGAAACTACACGATAGGAGTCACATATGGACAAGAAACAGGTACAGTCCATTTTGCAGGACGCGCTCGAAGAAAACGTTCCTTCCTCCGAAGTGAATCTCTGGCGTACTGTGAAATCCAGCCTTGTTGCGGGAACCAACAAACAACAAGGAGCAAACATGAACACAACCAAACCGCGGGGCATGTCACGCCTCGCATACGTAAGCCTGACCGTCATCGCCCTGCTGGCGCTGGCGTTCACCACCCCGCAGGGACGCGCCTTTGCGCAAAGCGTTTTACAGTTCTTCACCCGCGCCGAAAGCAACTCGTTCCCAGTGGAAGAACCCGTCACGCAAACGGATGCGTCCGTGCCAACCGCCATGCCGCCCTCGCCGTTGATCAGCGTCGCGGAAGCTGAAGCGCTGGCTGGCTTCGACCTCGCCGAACTGCCGTCCGTGCCGCAGGGCTTTGAATATCTCGGCGCACGCATGTACGGAAATTATGTCAGCATCGAATACGCTGTACCAGGCGGCGGAGGCAACCTCATCCTCATGCAATCCAGGGAAGGCTTCCTCCAATCCGAGTGGGATCAGGTCCCCGCTGACGCCATCGTCCCTGTGAAAGTCGACGGCGTTGATGCGGAGTACGCGCAAGGCACGTTCGTCGTCATGGCAGGCGAGACCTCCGCCACATGGAATTCCGATGCGCCCATCTTCCGTCTGCGCTGGGTCAGAGACGGAGTCTGGTTCGAACTGACCAAGTATGGCGACGTGGTCCCCATCGAATATCTCGATATGGACGGCTTGATCGCTTTAGCGGAAAGTTTGAAGTAAGAATCAAGTGACGGTCACCATACAGTGACCGTCACTTTTGCTTTTCATACAAGTCTGGCAGAAAGAACTCAAAATTCCCGACTTCTTCGATGTTGTGCTTGAGCCAGGCTTTTGCCATTTCGTAGCCGATAAACAATGGGCGGACGATGGGATTGACAAACCATTTCCCAATATCTGAATCCAAGCCGATCAGTAAACGGGATTCGTAGCGTGTGCCGTTCGGTACGGTGAAGAATTGATGCTCCAGCGTGGAGAGGCGGATCGGCAACGGAACGAGCAGACTGCCGAAGCCGAGCGAGATGCCGCCCTGTTCGGTGGCGAGCAGGATGCCTTTGTCATCGAGATGTTCGACGCGGTCAATGATGTTGATGAGATATTTCTTGTTGGCGCCGAAGGCTTCGACAATGTGACGGCGTGTACCCGCACTGCCCGTACCGTCGGGCGCGCGGGAGAGGTCTTTGTAGTAGATGTGGTCAAAGGGATGCCAGACACGGTAACGGTGATGGGTCTCCCCGTTGTACTCCATCGTGCCGTCGATGCGGCAGAACCACCAATGCAGCATCTGTGGGGTGACGCCTTTGAGGATGTCGTGGGAGATGGTTAGTTCAAATTGTTTGTTAGGCAGGACTTTGATCTCAGCTTTAGATGCGCTGGAGAGGGGTTTCATCTGCCAGTTGAATGACAGCGGCAGTTGGGGCATCCAATTGCGGAAGCGGATGAAGGGTTCGGTGATCGGGTAGTTGAGGGATGTGGGTTGGAAGGTGGGCATAGTTATAAAGGTAAATAAAAAAGGCGAGACGCTACGCAGCCCCTACGGGACAAATTATCTTTTCAACATTCTATATTTCACCCGATGCGGGGTGAGGTCCTTCCCAACCCTTTCTCGCATCATTGCCTGCGTATCGGGGATCTATGATCAGAGAGCAGTTGAAGTAGGACACGCCGCACAGCCCCATCTCTTCCATAAATATTCTAAAGTTTACTGGCTTTTGGGGCTGCTTTTTACTTGATGAAATTTCCAACGTTGTACACTGCCCCTGCAATGGGCGGGGTGCTTTTCATTTCGATAACATGCCCTTTTGAGAATGCTTTGTGTGCGGCGGCAGCGATCTCCTTCTCCGTGGAAAAATGCTCGTCCCGGATGTCATGCCCCATCATGCGGAACATGAAGACCATGAAAGGCTTTTCGACGGGTGTCCCGTATACCATCTGACCTCCCGGCTTGAGCACCCGCTTCACCTCCGCGAACGCCTGCTCCAGTTCCAGAGGCTTTAGGTGTTCCAGGATGCTGATCAGCAATACGGTGTCGAATTTGTTTTCCGGATAGGGCATGTTGAGCACGTCGCCTTTTTCAAGAAAAAGCGGGATCCCCAACGGCTCGAAAACGGATTGAACCGCTTCGATATCGGCGGTCAGGTCGATGCCATGGATTTCCTTGTAGATATCATGAAGGTTGGGGAAAGCAAGCCCGGTCCCGAAGCCAACTTCGAGAACGCGCTCTCCACCTGTACATTCGCCCAGTGCCAATTCCACACGGCGGCGGTACATCTTTCCAAACACGGGCCAGTAATAATATTTGATCGGGTCGAATTGATTCACGCCTTTATAGGTTTTGGCGGGAAGAAGATTGAGAGTCGGGGGCATGCTTGTCCTAAACAAATTTTATTCGTCTCGCTGCAAAGGCAACCATGCGGAACAGCAAGATGCCGTGTCTCCAGCGTGAGATGTTGGTGGTGCCGTACGTGCGCTCGCGGTAGCGGATGGGCAGATCCACGATCTTGCGGTTCAGTTTCGCCGCGCCGAAGATCAGGTCGAAATCGCCGAAGGGATCGAAATCGCCGAAATAAGAGCGGTTGGCTGCGATCTTTTCATAGTCTTCGCGCCAGAGGACCTTCGTTCCGCAGAGCGTGTCCTTAATGGGCTGACCGAGCATCCACGAGAATGCGAGACTGAATAATTTGTTGCCAATGAAATTCAGCGTGCGCATCGCTTCCTTTTCCATCGGGTAGACGAGGCGGACGCCATTGATGAATTCACCCGTGCCGGATGCGATCGCTTCGTAGAAACGCGGCAGGTCTTCCGGCGGGACGGTCAGGTCGGCATCGAGGATCATGAGAATATCGCCGGATGCTTTTTCGAAGCCGAGGCGCACGGCGTCGGCTTTGCCAATGCCGGGTTGACGGAAGAGCAGGCTCGAGGTCCCGGGGTGAAGCGGGATTTCCTTCTTGATGGTTTCGTAGGTCTTGTCGCGGGAATGTCCCTCCACGAAGATGAGTTCGGTTTTCGATCCCATTTGAGGAACGCGCTCAAAGATGTTCTTGATGTTGCCTTCTTCGTTGCGCGCCGCAACGATGACCGAAACGCTCGGTTTTTTGGCGGGCTGGGGCGCGGGGCGGGCGATCACAAAATTGGAGAGGGCGAACAGATTGAAGGGCCAGAGTTTGACGAGATAGCGGTTGGCGAGCCCGCCGAGGGGGAGCGGGAAGAGTATTTCGCGCGAGGTGCGGATGCTTTCGAAACCTGCGAGGCGCAGCAGGTTGTCCACATCTTCGGGGGTGAGCCAATTTTGGCTGAGCATGGGAGCGGCAAGATTAAGGCTTTGCGCAATGGCGAGCGGAAACTGCCAGAGATGGCTGTAGAAGTTCAGGATCAGGCGGGTATGAGGCGTGCAAAACTTTTTGACCTGCTCCAGCGCGCGCTGGACGTCCCACAGATCATTGACGGTATCCGAAAGGATGATGACGTCGAACGTGCCGTCGAGACTGGAGAGATCGTGCGCGTCGAGTTGGTGAAATTCGATCTCGGGATGGCGTTGTTTTGCGCGCGCGATCATCTCGGCGGAAAAATCCACCCCGACGCCGTGCGATGGTTTTACGCTGGCGACCAAGCCTCCTCTTCCGCAGCCGATCTCCAGCACACGCTGGTTCGGACTGACGAGAAATTTGTATATCTCTTCAAGGCGGCTGTGATACCAACGACCCATGCCGCGCCATTGGTCGCGTTTTTGCGCGACTTTGTCCCAATGGGCGACGCGGGTTTGCTGGTAGCGTTGTCCGGCTTCATCAAAAGACAAGTTCATATTCATGGCGGGGTGATTTTACCTGAAATATTCTGGAAAACTTCAAATTGAACAGTTTGGGAGAGTTATAATCCAAGTTCTGAGGAAATTATGCTTAAACAGCCTTTCTCGTTCTTAAATTCCGCTGTGACTGATGTTTTTTTGAAAATTATGTGGTTCGGGCTTCTCGTTTCCGGGATTCTCCTGAACCCGTTGTTTTCCTATCCCGGTCGGGATGCGGGCATTTTCATGTATGTCGGTTCGCTGATCCTGAAGGGCAAGATTCCCTATTTGCATGTTTGGGAGAACAAAGGTCCGCTTGTTTTTTATATCAACGCGCTGGGGCTTTCGCTCGGTGACGGCTCGCGCTGGGGCATCTGGCTCATGGAATTCCTTTTCCTGTTCGGCGCGGCGTGGCTGTGCTATGCCCTTGTCAATTCAGTGATGGGTCGGATTCCCGCCCTGATCAGTGTTTTCATTCTGGTCATATCGGCTGGAAACGTCCTTCAAGGCGGGAATTACTCCGAGGAATACTCCATCCTGTTCAGTTGTCTGGCATTATGGGCATTTGTCAAAGCGACGGAAGATCCGCATCGAAACCTACCCGGCATCTTGGTCGGTGTTTCCCTGGGCTTTAACATCCTGTTGCGTCCCAACAACATAAGCATGCAGGTTGCTGTGGCAGGCGGATTTTTCGTGCTGGCGTTGATGTCGAAAGACTGGAAATTGTTGCTGAGACGGTTGGCACTGATGGCGCTTGGGGTAACAATGGTGCTCGCGCCTGTCCTTGTTTATTTTGCATCGCAAGACGCGCTGCAGGAAATGATCAATGTAGTACTTGTGTTCAATTATCAATATAGTTCGGATACAAGCTTCACGCAAATCCTGCACGGCATCGCGGACGCATCCATTTCGATCGGCGTTGTATTTTCGGTCCTTGCGTTGATCGGCTATCTGGCGGCTTTGTTCGTTGTGATCAAAGGATTCATTCGCGGAGAAAACTTTCCGTCTTTCCTTCTCGTACTGTTGTTCGGCTTGCCCATTGAGTTGCTCCTGAGCACCCTTTCAGGTCGGAATTATTTTCACTATTTCATCGGATGGGCGCCTTATCTGGGGGTACTGTCCGCATTTGCGGTTTTCCACTTCCTACGCAGATACATGGTTCAGATCGAGATGTACAAGCTCCCGATCCTGCTGGCGTTCATTCTCGTGACCGTTTTTAGCAGACTCGATGTGTGGAAAGGCTATGGAGCGGTATTGAATAACCTGAAAACCGGTCAGGTTGAGTACGTGGACCCGGTGGCAATGTACATCCGCGAGAATACAACGGAACAGGACAAAGTGTTGGTCTGGGGCTTTCGACCGGTGATCAACTTCGTGTCCGGCAGGGAGGCGCCGGTATCCTTTTTGCCGTATCCGTTGGTGCATGTGGATACGCCATTAACGAATTCCTGGGCGGAACAATTTTATGTGCAAATCAGTTCCGATCCGCCGAAACTGATCGTTAACCTGATTGAACCGGCAGACAGCGAACGCATCCCCGATCTGGATAGAAGCGTGCGCCGCGAGCAGCGCATCAAATGGCGGGACGTTGTCCTTGCCTCCAATATGAACGAAACTCTGTTATTCATCGAAGAGAATTACATCAAGGTGGGAACTGTACATGGCGCGGATATTTATCAATTAAGGACCACCCTGCCTTGAGCGCCTGGTTTATGAGAATCGCTGATTGACAACCCAGTATTCCTAGTTATAATTCAGTCGCTGAATTTTGAACTGAATTTGACCATGGAATCCACAAACGAAGAATTACGCGAACTCACCCTCCTCGAACAAATCGAGAACGATCCAGATGTTAACCAATCCACGCTTGCCTCACAACTAGGTGTGGCGGTTGGCACAGTCAACTGGCATTTAAAGCGGTTGATCGCAAAGGGCGCTGTCAAGGTTTCACGCGCCGAGCGCAAGAAACTCCGCTATATCATCACGCCGGAAGGTCTTGCCCTGCGCGCCCGTCTCGCCGTGAACTACGTCGAGCAATCCTTTTCTGTTTATCGCCGCACCCGCCAGCGTGTAAAAGACCATCTCGCCAAAGTGCGGAACGCGGGCTTTGACCGCGTGCGCATCGTCGGCTCGGGCGATGTGGCGGATATTTGCAAGTTAACCTGCATCGAGCAAGGCATTGCGGTGGTGAATGATAAATCCGCGCCTGCGCTGGTGCTGGATGGACATAAGATCAGACTGGAGGGTCTGGAATGACGGATCGTCACATACTCATCACGGGCGGAGCGGGATACATCGGCTCCATCCTGACCTCGGAACTGCTCCGGCAAAATTACAGGGTCACCATCCTGGACTCTCTGCTCTTCGGCGGCGAGAGCATCCTGCCGTTCATGCATCATCCCAACTTTCACTTCATCAAAACCGATGTGACCGAGCCGCGTGCCCTGCGGGATGCGGTCAAGCAGGGGTGGCAGATTCCGAATGCGGTTGTCCATCTCGCGGCGATTGTTGGTTTCCCCGCCTGTCAGGCGGTCGGGAAGCAAGTGTCGTGGAAGTACAACTTCGAAGCGACGAAAATGGTCTTCGAGCAGTCCGCAGACCTGGGCGTGGAACGATTCGTGTTTGCTTCCACCTACAGTAATTACGGCTTATCCGAAGACGGCAAGCCCGTCACCGAAGAGTCGCCTTTGAATCCGCAGTCATTGTATGCGGAGACAAAGATCGCGGCGGAGGAATATTTGCTCTCCCAAAAGGATGCGACTTGCGCGCCATTGCTGTTCCGCTTTGCCACACTGTACGGAATTTCGCCCCGCACGCGTTTCGATTTGATCGTCAACCAGTTCGTACTGGAAGCCTTTACCAAACGCCAACTCATCATCTACCAGCGCGGATACTCGCGTTCTTTCGTCCACATACGCGATGTGGTGCGCGGCGTCATCATGAGCTTGGAAGCGGAACAGTCAAAGATCCGCGGACAGGTTTTCAATTTGGGAACTGAGAACGGGAATTACTCAAAGGATGATATCGTGCAGTTGGTCTTGAAACGCATGCCCGAAACGACCGTCGAATACAAAGACCTGACCTTCGGCGGTGACATGCGCGACATCACGGTTTCATTCGAAAAGATCAAGCACGTGCTCGGATTTGACACCACTCTTGACGTTGATGACGGTATCCGAGAAGTGTTGTTTGCTTTGAAATCGGGATTAATTAGAAATCCCACCGATGATCGATATCGAAATGCGCAGTTCATTGTGCAATAAATGGAGAACTACATGGCAGAAAATTTCTGGCAAAACAAAAAAATGATTGTCACTGGCGGAGCGGGTTTTCTCGGCTCGTTCGTAGTGGAGAAGTTAAAGGAACGCGGCGTAACGAATATTTTCATCCCGCGCATCGAAAATTACAATCTTGTCGACCCGAACGACATCAAACGTTTGTATGCGGATAACCTCAAAGGCGTGGATCCGAAGGATGTGATTGTCATCCATCTTGCGGCCAATGTAGGTGGCATTGGCGCGAACCGCGAACATCCCGCCGAATTCTTC
>CAYPHR010000096.1:0-9646 GCA_964410375.1 uncultured Anaerolinea sp.
AAACAAGAGAAAACCAAGAGCGGCAAGAACCGGACGATTTGGAGACGGCAACCTTATTGCTTGTAAGGATTTTCCTCCCTGCCTTTAGCTCTTGTTGCCGCTATCAAACAGAAAAGAGGAGCCGAGACGGCTCCTCTTTATTGCTTATATCGCTGCCCCTTCCTTGATTTCGGGGTGGCGTGTTCTTTCCATGCAGCCAAACTACTCTTCCTTCTTGGCTTCCAGTTCCTTCTTGTGCGCTTCGATAATCGAACCCGCTACATGCGTCGGGACCATTTCGTAATGGTCGAACTCCATGGTGAAGTAACCGCGTCCGCCCGTGATGGAACGGATCTGGGTAGTGTACTTCAGCATTTCCGCCATGGGCACATGAGCAATGATGACGGTATTCCCGTGCTCCGAATCCGTGCCTTGCACACGCCCGCGGCGCGAATTCAGGTCGCTCATTACGTCACCCATGTTCGCATCCGGGATCGTCACACGCACGTTCATGATCGGCTCGAATAACACCGGACCCGCATCCTGAACAGCCAGCTTGAATGCTTCACGTCCGGCAATTTCAAATGCCACAGGCTTTGAATCCACTTCATGTTCCTTGCCGTCATACACGATGACTTTCACATTGCTCATTGGGTAGCCCGCAAATGCGCCGCGCTCCATGGTGGCTCTGATGCTCTTTTCAATGGGAGCCAGATAGGAACGGGAAAGGTTCATACCCACCAATTCATCCGCAAATTCAAAATCAGCATCGGGCAACGGCTCAATACGGAGATGTACTTCGCCAAACTGCCCTGCGCCGCCTGATTGCTTTTTATGGCGATACTGTGCGCTGGCTTTTTTGGTAATCCCTTCGCGGTACGGGATCTTCGGCTCATGTGTGTTCAGCCCAACCTGGAATTTGGTCTGCGCGCGATTCAATGCAACGTCGATGTGCTGGTCACCCATGCCCTGTAAAACTGTCTCATGCGTGATGGGGTCGTTCTGCCAGCTAAGGGTCATATCTTCTTCGCAAAGGCGGGTTAACGTCGGGGAGATCTTGGCAGCGTCAGCCTGTGTTTTCGGCGTGACAGCCACACGATACAACGCGGCAGGGAAGACCGGCGGAACCACCACAAGCGGATGCCCCTTATCGCAGAACGAATCACCCGTGGATGTAGCGCTCAACTTGGAAACCGCGGCAATATCACCGGCATGGACAACTTTCGTCGGGATCACTTCCTTGCCGCGATGGAAATGCAAACCCGCCATACGTTCATCCGCGCTCTTGTTCTGATTCCAGACGTGCGCATCTGCCTGGATGCTGCCGGAGAACACACGGAAATAGGTCATCTTCCCAACGAATGGATCGGCAGTGGTCTTCCACACGTAGGCAGCCAGCGGCGCAGAATCGGACGGCGTCAATTCTTCATCGCCATCCTTGCCCTGTGCCACACGCTTGGGGGCATGCAGCGGGGACGGAAGCAGATCAACAATGTCGTTGAGCAGGGCAAGAACACCGATCTCGTGTGCGCCAGCGGCGCAGAAGACCGGGACAAAACTCCCAGCGTAGACGACATCCCGCAGACCGCGCACCATCTCCTCGTCGGAGAGAGAACCGCTCTCCAGGTATTTTTCCATCAATTCGTCTTCACCTTCGGCTGCGGCTTCAACGAGATCAAAATGGGCTTTATCCGCCGCTTCCTTAAGTTCGGCTGGGATCTCCCCCGTAGTCTTTCCATCACCCAGATACGCCTTCATACCGATGATGTCCACCACACCCTTGAAATTCTGCTTCTCACCGATCGGCAAATGGACTTGAAGAGCGCGCTTTCCATTCATTTTTACAAACTCTTCAATGGCGGCATAGGTCTTCTCGAAATCCGCATTGTCGCGGTCCATCTTGTTGATGACGATGAAACGCGGCAGGTTGAATTGATCGGCATAACGCCAGGCAAGCTCGGTGCCGACCTCGATGCCTGCAACGGCATCCACTAAAATAATCGCGCCATCAGCCACACTCAAGGCGGAGATCATCTCGCCTACAAAATCGGTGTAGCCCGGCGCGTCAAGCAGATTTATCTTATGGTCGCGGTGCTCGATGGGAATGACACTTGAATAGATCGAGATATTACGACGGTGCTCTTCATCATCATAATCTGAAACCGTCGTCCCGTCCTCGACCTTGCCTAAACGGGTTGTCGCCCCTGTTACATGCAGACAGGCTTCCGCCAACATCGTCTTGCCTGCGCCCCCGTGCGAAACCAGAGCAACGTTGCGAAGAAACTCGGTGGTATACTCTTTCATCGAAAAAAGCCCTTCCTATACTGTTGTAGGATGTAAAGCGTTGCACGATTGTAAAAGAACTCAAATGAATTGTCAAAGTGTGGAGCGTCCTACTTTAATTGTGACATTTTAGACCGTTTCAGCGTCCAAACCATGTTAAAGTTACTGACCAACGAGTACTCCTTCCTGACCATTGCGGTGGCGTTTGCCATCATCACGGGCGTCATCCTGCTTACCAACAAGCCAAAATGGAACGATTACCTTGCCTACGGCGTCATTTTGGCGGTTTTGGTCGCAGCTTGGGGCATTTTGCATCCCCGCCAGACCCCGCTCATGGACGATGCGAAGCGGGTACAGGAAATGATCGGGGCGGGCAAGCCGGTCCTGTTGGAATTCCAATCCCCCTACTGAATTGGCTGCGTGGCGCTTAAGCCCGTCGTGGACGGGCTCGAAAAGGAACTTGGCGACCAGCTTTTCATCATCCGCCTCAACATTCAGGAAACCACAGGCATGGAACTTGCACCCGTGTACGGTTTTGAATTCACACCCACTTTCATCTTCTTCGACGCGCAGGGGAACGAACTCTGGCGCATGGTCGGCGAATTCGACCCGCAGCTCGTACGCGACTCTCTCAAATGAAAAACCTGTTCCGCCGCATAAAATTCGAAACCTCCTACCGCTTCGGAAGCCCGCCGTGGGATAGCGGCGTCAGCCCGCCCGAACTCTACGACTTCATCGCCAGCCACCCTCCCGCGCGCGCCATCGACATCGGATGCGGCACAGGCACCAACCTCATCACATTGGCAAACGCAGGGTGGCAGGTCACAGGCTTCGATTTTGCGCCGCGCGCCATCACCATCGCCAAACGCAAAGCGCGTCAAGCCGGCATACAGGCAGAGATTTTCATGGACGACGCGACCGAAATGAAAAACGTACGCGGTCAATTCGAACTCGCGCTCGATCTCGGCTGTTTCCACGGCATCGAACATAAAGCAGATTACCTGATCCAATTGACCCGCATCCTCGCCCCAAAAGGATACTGGCTCATGTACGGATTCTTCAAAGAAACCCCGCTTCAATCCGGACCCGGGCTTGTTGAGGCGGATATGGAGCTGATCTCAGCCCGCGGCTTGACCCTCATCTCCCGCAAGGACGGCTTCGACAAAAAAGAACGCCCCTCCGCGTGGTTCATTTTCCAGATCTCATGAAAATTCTCTTCCTGTTCCTTGACGGAATCGGGCTTGGCAAAGATGATCCCGACATCAATCCCTTTGCGCGCACGGACATGCCGCATCTGCAATCCATGCTCGGCGGGCGAAAACTAACAGAATCCGCCGCGCCGTTCGAGAGCGATACTGTCTCCCTACTTGCCGTTGATCCAAACCTCGGCGTGAAAGGCTTGCCCCAGTCCGCAACGGGGCAGGCGGTCTTACTGACCGGCATCAACATCCCCGCCGAACTCGGCTATCACTACGGTCCGAAACCCAACCCCGAAGTGGCGGGCTATTTGAACGGTGCGACCCTGTTCTCCAAAACTGTCAAAGCCGGGAAAAGGACCGCCCTGCTCAACGCCTATCCCCCGCGCTACTTCGACGGCATCGACTCCGGCAAACGCCTGTACTCCTCCATTCCGCTCGCGCTGACGAACGCAGGCATTCCCCTCTTCACTGAAAAAGACTATTTCACAGGCAACGCCCTCTCTGCTGATTTCACCGGCGAAGGCTGGCGCGAATTCCTAGGATTTCCCGATGCGCCCATCTTCGAACCAGAGACGGCGGGAAACAAACTGGCAGAACTTGCCGGAGAGTACGATTTTTCCTTCTTCGAATATTGGGCAAGCGACTACGCCGGTCACAAACAGGATATGGAGTGGGCTGTAAAACAACTCGAAACTTTAGACGGGGTTTTGAAGGGTTTGTTTGCGAATTGGGAAACGGCAAACGGGCTTATCCTGCTCACATCCGATCACGGCAACATGGAAGACCTGTCCACGCGCAAGCATACAGATGCGCCGGTGCCGCTGTTGTTATTTGGGGATAGAAATTTGCGCACGGAATTTAAAAGAGAAATCAACGATCTCACCAGCATCGCTCCCGCCATCAGTTCATTCTTGAAAATTTAGATCACTTCATTTGCTCAAGGATCTGTTTTGCGAGAACAGACATTTCCCTGTCTGAACGGTCGGCGGCGATCTCTCTCAGCACGGAAAAGGCTCGCTCATCCCGCAACTGTCCAAGCGACTCGACGACTTGTTTTCGCACGATCCGCTCAGGGTCGTGGAGCATCTCGATCAGCAATGGCATGACATGTGTTGACTGGATTTTCCCCAACCCGATGACCGCATGTTCACGGACCGCCGCTTCAGGATGAGTCAGCGCTTCGCTTAACACGCCGATGGCTGGTTCGCCAAATTTGGCAAGCGCCTCCGCCGCAGCTTGACTGACCTCATGATGCAGGTCATAGACCGCCATGCCCAATTCTTCGATAGCCGACATATCCCGCAGGTTGCCGAGGATCATCGCGGCAAATTTGCGGACGTTCCGTTCTGGGTCACCCAGCGCCTGGATCAAATCATCCACCACGGGGTGTCCCATCTTTTCGATGGCGTCCAATAAAACCAACACTTCCTGATCTTTTTCATACCACCAGAACGGATCGCGCAATGCTTCCATCAAGAACGGGATCGCGGTAGGATGACGGGTTTCACCGAGCGCCCTCGCCGCCGCTTTTCGCACTTCGATCTTTGGGTCGGTCAGCAGAACTTCGGTGATTTCGTCAAAGGTGGAGGGATCGCGAAACTTGCCGACTGTTGTGCACGCCGCAATGCGGACTTCCTCTTCCGCATCCTTTAGCAACGGGAATAAAGCGGGGATTACATTCGTGTCGCCGATGGCTCCCAATGCCAGCGCCGCCCGTGCGCGGACCGTGAAAAACTCACCCTGTAGTGCTTCCAGCAGGACGGGAACGGCATTCTTATCTTTATTGATGGCAAAAATTTCCGCCACACGCCCGCGGATGAGCGGATGAGCGGTCTGCAGAGCCTTTGTCAGCAAGGAAGAGGCGGAGGGGATGCGGGCGAGGATATGCTGGTAGATCGGGAGCAGGCTCAAGTCTTGAGTCTGAAGCGCATCCATCAATGGCGGGACGGCATCTGCTCCCAGTTGGATCAGGTCCCGCGCGGCGCGGTCGCGTTTGCTGGAATCCGCCAGTTGCGAGATCAGCTTTTTTGCTTCGCCTTGTTTCGAGCCTGAGAACCAACTCATGGAATGATTTTAATGCAAAACCCCCCACGTCACCGCAGGGAGTTTGATCATCCGTCAGTGGAAAATCTTAGAGACCCTTGACCAACAGCGCAAGGACTAACAGAACGAAACCGATGAAAAGGAGCCAGAAAGCAGCGATGGGCAGTACACTAAAAACGCCAATTTCGGCAAGCAAACCAAGCAAGCCAAGAGCCAGGGAGATCCAGAAGGTAATCATTTTGGGCGGGGTAAGTTTCATTTCATTCTCCTTAGAGATAAGTATGTCTGACGGACAGTTAATTTATAGCACACGCATGAGAAATGTCAATATTTTTACATTGACCAATTTCACGGCTTTCAAAACCTATCAAACCGGAATTCGGGCAATTTTTCTCTGATATAATCTCCGATTCGACTGGCAGGAAATCAGAACGCCGGATGGATTTTGGTGTTTTTTCCCTAAGTACTTTCGTTAAATTACGTTATGCCTGCGGGCGTGCGAATATCTTACTGGAGTTACCGACCAATGAAGAAAGAACAATTGCTTGATTTGTATTACCAGATGGTGTTGATCCGGCGCGTGGAAGAACGCGGCGCGGAACTGTACCAGGCTGGCAAGATCGGCGGTTTCATGCACCTGTACATCGGGCAGGAAGCCGTCTCGACCGGTTTAATTGCGGCGCGCGAACCGCGCGACCGCGTCATTACCGCCTACCGCGACCATGGTGTGGCGCTGAATTGCGGCATTTCTGCTGATTCTGTCATGGCGGAACTGCTCGGCAAGGCGACGGGCATGTCGAAGGGCAAGGGCGGTTCAATGCACATGGCTGACACCGAGAAGAACATGTGGGGCGGACACGCCATCGTGGGCGGACACCTGCCCATCGCGGCTGGATTTGCCGTCGGCGACCAATATGCCAAGAATGACAACATCACAATCTGCATGTTTGGTGACGGCGCGACCAACATCGGCTACTTCCACGAAGCCTTGAATCTGTCAAAGACGTGGGGTCTGCGCGTGCTGTGGGTCTGCGAGAACAACCAGTATGGCATGGGCACCGCTGTGAACCGCGCTTCGGCGGTGGACGATATCCGCCAAAAAGCGGAAGGCTACCGCATGAAGAACGCCGAAGTCAACGGCATGGACGTGATGGCGGTCTACGAAGCCGCGAAGGAAGCGATGGACTTCGTCCGCAAGGAAGGTCAGCCGTATTTCCTCGAAGTGGACACCTACCGTTTCCGCGGTCACTCGATGGGCGACCCCGAGCGCTATCGCAAGGCGGAAGAGGTCAAGCAGTGGCAGGAGAACGATCCCATCGGCATTTTCAACAAATATTTGTTGGATAAGAAAGTCGCTACACGCAAGGCATTGGATGAGATCGAAGCGCGCGTGGAAGAGGAAGTACAGAAGGCGGTCGAATTCGCCGAAACTTCGCCCGAACCCGCGCTGGAAGAATTGTTTACGGACATTTACGCGGATAACTAGATGTCATTGCGAGGGCGGCAGCCCGAAGCAATCCCATATTGAATGAGGAGATGGCTTCGTTCCCTCGCAACGACATGAGGAAAAACACTATGGCAAAAATCACTATGCGCGAGGCGATCTCGCAGGCACTTATGGAAGAAATGGACCGCGATCCCGCCGTCTTTATCCTCGGCGAGGAGGTCGGCGTGTGGGGCGGCACGTATGCCGTCACCAAGGGCTTTTACGACAAATACGGACCCGAAAGAATCAAAGACACTCCCATCGCTGAAAACGCCATCCTTGGCGCGGCGATCGGCGCAGCGATGGTCGGACAACGTCCGATTGCGGAATTGATGACCATCAACTTCGCCTTCTCGGCGATGGATTACATCGTCAATCAGGCTCCCAAATTACGTTACATGTTCGGCGGACAGTTCAAGGTCCCGATGGTGATCCGCGCGGTCGGCGGCGGCGGACGTCAACTCGGCGCGACGCACTCGCAGACTCCCGATGCTGTCTTCGCGCACTTCCCCGGTCTGAAAGTCGTCAGCCCCGGCACGCCTGAGGATGCCAAGGGATTGCTCAAATCCGCCATTCGGTCGGATGACCCGATCCTGTTCATCGAGCACGCGACGATGTACCAGGTGCGCGGCGAAGTCCCTGAAGGGGAGTACACAATTCCGATTGGAAAATCCAAGATCCAGCGCGAAGGAAGCGACCTGACCATCGTCACGTATTGCAAAGGTCTTGAGTTATCCATGAAAGCCGCCGACGAACTCGCCAAGGAAGGCATCGAAGCCGAAATCGTTGACCTGCGCACGCTCCGTCCGCTGGACATGGAGCCCGTGCTCGATTCGTTCAAGAAAACCAACCGCGCCATCGTCGTCGAAGAAGGTTGGAAGTCGTACGGCGTCGGCAGTGAAATCGTCAGCCGCATTTACGAGGAAGCCTTTGATCATGTGGACGCGCCCATCCTGCGCGTGGCACAAAAAGAAGTGCCGCTTCCGTACAACCGCACGCTCGAACAAGCCGCGCTCCCGCAGGTGCCCGACATCGTCGCCGCGGCAAAGGAGGTGTTGAAGTAATGGCTGAAACCATCAATATGCCCAAACTCGGCTTCGACATGGCGGAGGGTTTGCTGGTCCGCTGGGTGAAGCAAGTGGGCGAAACCATCAACAAAGGCGATGTGCTCGCCGAGATCGAAACCGACAAAGCGACCGTGGAAGTGGAGTCGTCCGCCAGCGGCGTCGTGCTTCAGCACATCGTGGATCAGGGGACGGTTGTTCCGGTCAACGCGCCGATTGCGGTGGTTGGACAGGAAGGCGAAAAGGTAGAAGCGCCACCGAAAGTGGAAAGTGGAAAGTCAGATGAGAAAGCGGATGAAAAACCTGCGGCTCCTTCCCAGCCGACGCCTGCCTCAACATCCCAAGCCTCTGGTCCCGCTGAAACAGTTGCCAGCGGTCAGCCGTCAGCAGGTTCTGTTAAAGCTTCACCGCTGGCGAAGAAGATCGCCCGCGATAACAACATTAATCTCGCCTCCATTCAGGGTTCTGGTCCTGGTGGACGTGTTGTCCGCAAGGATGTGGAAGCAGCGCTCTCAAGCGGACAGCCGTCAGCAGTCAGCCGTTCGATGCCACAACCTGTGTATCAAGTCAACGTCACCCAAGAAGATACAACGGTTCAGACGACCAAACTCCGCCAAGCCATCGGACGCAGACTGGTCGAATCGAAACAGACCATCCCGCATTTCTACGTCACGCACGAATATAAAATGGGCGCATTGATGGACATGCGCAAGCAAGCCAACGCATATTTACCTGATAACGAAAAACTCTCCGTCAATGACTTCATTCTCAAAGCCGTGGCGCTGACTCTGCGTCAGTTCCCGAACCTGAACGCCACCATCAAAGGCAATGAGATCATCCAGTTCGGGCATGTCAACGTCAGCGTGGCGGTGACCGTTCCCGGCGGCTTGATGACCGTCGTTGTGAAAGATGCGGATATCAAACCCCTGCGTCAGATCTCGGCGGAGGTCAAAACCATGGCGGCGCGTGCCCGCGAAGGCAAGGTCAAGCCGGATGACGTGGACGGCTCGACGTTCTCCACTTCCAATTTAGGGATGTACGATGTGGAAGACTTCGTCGCCATCATCAATCCGCCCGAAGCGGCGATCCTGGCGATCTCTTCTGCACGAGAAGTGCCTGTCGTAGAAGACGGCGAGTTGAAAGCGGGATGGAGGATGAAAGCCACCATCTCCGTTGATCACCGCGTCAGCGACGGAGCCGAAGCCGCCCAGTTCATGCAAAAGTTGGCGGAGTTTCTCGAAAATCCGGTCAGGATGCTGGTGTAAAAGCAAAACTTCCGAAGTCTCGCTCTGACTTCGGAAGTTTTTTATTTTCTACGGCACGTAGTATTCCACCAGCAAGGTAGGACGGTCGATCATCCCGCTGAAATCCCCGCTAAAGAACGAAAGATAATCTTCCTTCTTGTTGTTATTGTCATCCAGCAAAAATCCGAGCCGGAATTGCGTTGCGCCTTTCAAGTTGATATAAGGGAGTGCTTTGGCATCCAAAACCGACCAATACCAATTCCCGACCGGATTGTTCTGAATCGTCCCGACCGAATTTGCGCTGGCAGGCGCTTGAAAATCCGAAACCTGAAACGCCCCAATCGCAAA
>CAYPHR010000097.1:0-6677 GCA_964410375.1 uncultured Anaerolinea sp.
AAGAGACCAACACTTTTGGGATTGACTTCGATCACCTCACACTGCTGGTCAAGACGCTGCATGAATCCACACGCTGGCTGGCGGACGTCGGCTGGGGCGACACGTTCTTCCAGCCATTGGATATTGATAATCCGAACGAGCAAGTACAGGGACTGCGCGGCTACTGGGTCAAGCCGTTCAAAGATGGTTACATCATTTTGCAGAGAAATTACGACGGCTCGCAGGAACGTCACTACTACTTTGATCTCGTCCCGCACAAATTCCCCGACGAATATCTGGACACCTGTGACTATCACCAGACATCGCCGAAGTCCATTTTTACACAAAGGCGCATCATGTCGCGCCTGACCGAAGACGGGCGGATATCACTGGAAAGAGACGCGCTGATCGTCACCACGAACGGCAACCGAACCATCACCGATGTTTCAGAAGAACAGTGGGAGTCCCTGCTCAAAGAGCATTTTGGAATCTCGCTATAAAAACGTCCCGAAGCTATTGGATCGGATGTTCATCCAGTGAAAGGAAAGCATCCACCACTTGAGGGTCGAAGTGCGCGCCCGCGTCGTTCTGAATCTTACGCTTCACATCCTCGGGCGGAAGCGCCTTCCGGTAGGGTCGGTTCGAGACCAGCGCATCCCAGACATCCACGACGGAGAAGATGCGTGCGGCGAGGGGAATCCCTCCGCCCTTCAAACCGCGCGGATAGCCGCTTCCATCCCATTTTTCGTGGTGACAGTAGGGAATATCCAGCGCGGGGTTGAGGAACTTGATCGGGCTGAGCATCTCGTAGGCATACACGGGGTGTTTTTCGATCAACGCGCGCTCCTCGGCATCCAGCGCGCCGGGCTTGAGCAGGATACCGTCGGGAATCGCCATTTTGCCGATGTCGTGCAGGAGCGCGCCGCGCCGGATGTGGATCAGTTCCCCGCTTTCGATTCCCATCTTCCTGGCAAGTTTTTCCGCGAGATCGGTTACGCGAATGGTATGCCCCTCTGTTTCCTTGTCCCGCATATCCAGCGCGCGCACCCACCCTTCCAGCGTGGCTTGATAGGCGTCCTCCAGTTCCTGATTCTTGTCCTTCAATTCTTCGATCAGCCGCGCGTTATCGATCGCGACCGCCGCCTGATTCGAAAAGGACGCGATCAACTCCAGGTCATCGTCCTTGAAGATGCCCGCCTGGGCGCGGTTGTCCACGTAGATCACCCCGATCAGTTCATCCTTTAATTTGAGCGGTGCGCACAGGATCGAAAGCAGATGATTCGCGGTGATGCTGGTCTGCGCTCCGAAGCGCGGGTCCTTCTGCGCATCAAAGGTCAGGACAGCTTCCCCCCGCTCGACGACCTGTCCGACAATGCTCCTGCTGATAACAAAGGCATCCTCGGCAAGGTCGTGACCGGCGGCGTCGCGCGCAATGCGCACAGCCAAAGCGCCGTCGTCACCTTTCAACATCAGGAAACCACGCTCCGCCTTCATCAAAACGATCAGGGTGTCCATCACCTCCTCCAATACCTTTTCCAACCCCATCGAAGAGTTGATGACACTGCCCACCTCTGTCACCGCCTGCACCTGCTCGCGGCGGGAACGGAAATGCTGCCGCACATCCCCCTGTGTGCGGATCAACTTCCGCAACACCTGCCCCAGATCAATGCTGAGCGACGAAGCCTGAACATCATGCCCGCTGGACAGCGCGATCATCATCCGCGATAATTCCTGCTGGATCACAGTAAAACCGTTGAGGACTTCCTCCTCCGTACGACGCTCAACCATGGGGCACTCCTTCTATAATTTCGGCAGGACAATGGACTGTTGTTTCTGGTACTTGCCTTTTTTATCCGCGTAGGAGATCTCGCACTCCTCATCTGCTTCAAAGAATAACACCTGAGCCAGCCCTTCGTTGGCATAGATCTTCGCTGGCAGCGGAGTCGTATTGGAGATCTCGAGCGTCACAAAGCCCTCCCACTCCGGCTCGAACGGTGTGACGTTGACAATGATCCCACAGCGCGCATACGTGGACTTGCCCAGACAAACCGTCAGCACATTGCGCGGAATGCGGAAGTACTCCACCGTCCGCGCCAGCGCGAACGAATTGGGCGGCACCACGCACACATCCCCGGTAAAATCCACCATCGAATTGGTATCGAAATGCTTTGGGTCCACCGTAGCTGAAAATACGTTCGTAAATATCTTGAATTCATTGGCAACACGCACATCATATCCGTACGACGACACGCCGTAGGAGATCACCCCGTTCCGAACCTGCTTGTCTGCGAACGGCTCGATCATTTTCTTCTCGAGCGCCATTTTACGGATCCAGTGATCTGGCTTCAATCCCATGTTCTTCTCCTTGAGTTTGGTCTTGCGAACTCGCATCATTTTATAACAAAATTACAAACATGTAATGTCAAATTCGTGTCAGTCGTTGGTATAATCGAAAAATATGACGCAAAACGAATATCATCAAGCCATTGCAGCATGGCGCAGGGAACGTGACGAAACCATCCGGCAAAAGAACGGCTGGCTTTCGCTCGCAGGTCTGTACTGGCTGAAGCTCGGCAGAAACCAGATCGGCTCCGACCCCGCCTGCGAGATCCAGCTTCCCGAACGCGCCCCCGCCAACGTTGGATATTTCGATTACAACGGACGCTCCGTATCCCTGCGCGTTGACCCCGGCAAAAAGGTCAAGGTCAACGACAAACCGACCGACTTCGCCATCCTGCAGCCCGATATCGCCGAAAACCCAAGCTACGTAACCTTGCAGGAAATTCAACTCGTCGTCATCCAGCGCGGCAACAGGATGGGCGTCCGCATGTGGGACAACCAGCGCGAAGAGCGGCGCTCCTTCCCCGCCCGCACCTGGTACCCGGTCAACGAGGCGTTTCGCCTCCCCGCAACCTTCACCCCCTATGACCGCCCCAAAACCGCCTTTTTTCCAGACCTGACCGGCGAAAAAGCCGAGTTTCCGGTCGAGGGTTTTATCTCATTCAGTTTTGAAGGGAAAATCCATCAACTGGATATCAACCGCGAAGACGATGGCACGCTTTTCGTCCGCTTTCGGGACGCCACCAGCGAGGACGAGACCTATCCCACCGGGCGTTACCTCATCGCAGACGTCGAACCGGATGGAAACATCATCATGGACTTCAACAAGGCATACAATCCGCCTTGCGCCTTCACCGAATTTGCCACCTGTGTCTTCGCTCCCGAGCAAAACCACCTGAATTTCAGGGTAACAGCCGGGGAAACCTACCCCAACCGGGATCATTAACAAAAAAACGCCGCGAATGCGGCGTTTTCAATTATCCAACCAGGAGATTGGTGAAGAAATCCGGCACAAAAAAGCCGCCAATGCCGAACCCCCATTTCAACACACAACAGGTGATGAAGATCGCCACGCCCAGCCCAAGGATCAGATAATCGCGCCAGGCGTAATGCAATTCCTTCAGCCACGTCCGCTTCGGGGAGGCGCCGAACGCGCGCAGGTCCATCGCATCGATCACCTCTTCGCCGGTCACCGTGGACTGCATCACAACAGGTATGATCAATGGCGCAAGCCGCCGGAGCTTTGCGGCAACGCCGCCTTTCAACTTATCCATCTCATACCCCCGCGCGCGCTGGGCATCCATGGTGATGGTGAAATCACGCGCGAAGGTCGGCAGGAAGCGGAACGCCAAGTCCATCGTAAATGAAACCTTATCCGAAGCCCCCATGCGGCTGAACGCCGTTCCGTAAATATTCGGGTTCATCGTATACGGGATGGGGATGGCAAGGATCGCCATCGTCAACATGCGTGTGATCTGGTTCAGGGCAAACCATGTTTTCGAGACGGTAATGGGCACGTCCCAGCCGATATCGGTGAAGGGGATCTTGATGGGAACCTCGAACAATACCGGGGAATCAATGCTGGTCACCGAGGAAGGACCGCCGCGCCCCGACAACAAACCGTTCAATCCAATTATGACGAACACCAGGACGAAAATATAGATCCAGGCGCGTCGTACATCCTTCCACTCGATGCGGGCAAGCAGATACAGGGTCAGTGAAACAAGGAACAGCGGAAGGATGATGCGGAAATCCCAGATCTCAGGGATGGTCAATGCAAAGATAATGCAGAGCATGAAGATGAGTCTGGTGCGAGGATCCAGGCGTTGGATGAAGGTGTTGCGCGGACGATACTTCCAGGTGACCAGCATGGGTGCCTAACGACCTCTGCGGGATGCGACCGCGGCGAACGCGATCATCAGGATCGGCACAAGGATCACGGTCACAACCGTGTTGCCAAGGAAGGCAGGCGTAAAGTAACCGACAAGGGCGGTATTGATGTCGATGCCGGTCACCCACATCTCAGTGAGCGAGGCAAATAGCATCCCGACCACAATGCCGGCAATGCCCCAGCCGACCGCCTTGATGATATCGCCCTGCGCGCGGAAATCTTTGATGGCGGCGGATACCAGCCCCGCAACCAAGCCCATCAAACCGTTTCCAGCGCTCCAGTTCCAGTAGAAGCCCCAACCGCTGAGCATGTCGCCGAGCGTGTTGCCGATGAAGCCAGCCAGCAGACCAACCCACGGACCATACGCTGCGGCGAAAAAGATCAGCACAGCCACTGCGGGACGGAAGGTTACGTTGCCTGCGGCGGGCAGGGGGAAAATGTTGGTTGCCCAGGAAAATACGCCATATAGCGCGGCGCCGATCGCGCCGTACACCACCTGGCGTGTTCCGAACTCCCATGTGCTTTTGTCGTTCATACTTCTCTCCTTTTGATGAATGATTTTGAACGGACACTGACCCTATATAATAACCCTGTCAACACGTGCGCGTTACAGGGAATTTCATTAGGCAAACTCCGCAAGGGATTCGGCGGGAAGAAACTGACCGGTTTTCGGAAGCAGGCTCAGGTTAAGGCGCAGAAGCGAAGTGGGGCGCACGCGATATTTCAACAACATATCGGCATCCTTCAAAACATCCTCCGGCTTTCCATCCGCAACCACGTGTTTGTCGCCAAAGAGCAGTACGCGGTTGGCGTATGTGACCGCAAGGTCGAGGTCGTGCGTGATGAACAACGTGGATGCGAAATGTGCGGAGAGGAGGGAGCGGGCTCCGCCGGACGCTCCGCACAGCGCCTCCATGAAGCGTGTGTAATTGGCAAAATCCTGCCCGGCGGTCGGCTCATCCATGATCATGATGCGCGAGCGCATGGCAAGCACCGCCGCGATGGTCGTGCGCTTTTGCTGCCCGAAGGAAAGCCCAAGCGGCGGATATTCTTCAAAGCCTTTCAGGTTCACCGTTGACAGGCTTTCGTTAACCGATTTCTCCATGACATCCGGCTCGAAATCCAAATTCCGCGGACCAAATTCAAGTTCCTCGCGCACGGTTGGGGCATAGAGCATGTGCGTGGGGCTTTGGAACACATACCCAAGCGTGCGCGCAATCTGGGCAATGCTCATGTTGCGCGTATCCTCGCCTTCGATCAGCACGCGCCCGCTCGTCGGTTTAAGCAGACCAATGGCATGTTTGACCAGCGTGGATTTGCCCGCGCCATTCGGACCCAGCAAAGCAATCAAGTCGCCGTCATGGATGGTCAGGTTCACATTTTGAAGAATGAGCGGCGATTCGTCGTTATAGCGAAAATCCACATTTTCGAAGACGACCATCGGCTTGCCCCGCTCCTCGACCTTGTGAACCGGCACGACCTCCACAGGCGCATCCAACGACTTGACCCGCTTCACGACCCACTCGGCAGGCAGTTTCACCTGCCTGTGATCGATCTCCGTCGGGAGGTCATCGATGGGACCGAGGTATTTGATCTTCCCAGCCTCCATGTAAAGCAGGCGGTCCGGCTTCGCCTCAATCGCATCTTCCACGCGGTGCTCCACCAGAATGACCGTTTTGCCCTCGTCTGCTAGGCTGCGGAACACCTGCAGGGCTTCATGAGCAGATGCCGGGTCGAGCGAAGCAAGCGGTTCGTCCAACAGCAAAATGGACGGGTTCATCGTCAATACACCGGCGAGCGCCACTTTCTGTTTTTCGCCGCCGGACAGATTAAAGGTCTCGCGCTCGCGCAGATACTCGATATTCAAGCGTTTCATCACTTTGTCAACACGCTCGATGATCTCTTCGCGCGGCAATCCCAGATTTTCGGGACCAAAGGCGATCTCATTGAAGACATTGCTCGCCACGATCTGGCGCTCAGGGTCTTGCAACAGCGTCCCCACCACCTGCGCCATTTCAGCGATCTGCATATCAGCCACTTCCCTGCCATCAAGCAGAACCCTGCCCTTGCGTTCACCGCGATAACTACGGGGGATCAAGCCGTTGATACAGCGCGCCAGCGTGGTCTTGCCGCATCCGCTGGAACCGGCGATTAATAGCAATTCGCCCTGCTTGAGTTCGAAGGAAATGTCTTCGATGGCAAGTTCAGGACGTGTGCGGTACTTGAAAGTTAGGTTTTCGACGACGAGGGGTGGCGTTGACATTGCGCCTATTTTACCTGAAAATTCGACCTTGGCAGCCGAATTCCTACTCATTGATCAATTCCACCAACGCCTGATACTCCGCAGGGATCACTTTGGGAGCGACAAACGACTCAGAGATGATGGATGGGTCTTTCATGCCGTGTCCTGTGCAGACCACCACCACCCACCTGCTCGGCGCCGTGCTCGAGCAGCACGGCTGGTCGA
>CAYPHR010000097.1:6687-9610 GCA_964410375.1 uncultured Anaerolinea sp.
CCCGCCAGCCCCGCCGCGGATGCAGGCTCGACCCACACCCCTTCCGAGGCAAGTATTCGTTGCGCGGATAGGATCTCATCATCGGATACTGCGATAATCCTTCCACCGGATTGCTGTGCCGCCTCCAATGCCTGCTCGCCGCGTGCCGGTTTGCCTATACGAATGGCAGTAGCAACGGTCTCCGGCTTTTCAACCGGATGCCCCAACACAAGCGGAGCGGACCCTGCCGCCTGCACGCCCAGCACATGAGGAAGTCCGCGTTGATATTGCTTGAAACCCGCCCAATATGAGGTGATATTCCCTGCGTTGCCAACGGGCAGACAGAGCCAATCCGGCGCGGAGCCAAGCACATCGCAGATCTCAAATGCGGAGGTCTTCTGCCCCTCGATGCGATAAGGGTTGATGGAATTGACCAGCGCGATGGGTGTCTTCTGCGTGATCTCCACGACGAGTGAAAGCGCATCGTCGAATGAGCCCTGAACTTGGATGACCTCCGCGCCGTAGGCAATCGCTCCTGCCAGTTTGCCCACCGCCACCTTGCCTTCGGGGATCAACACGATGGAACGCAGACCGGCGCGCGCGGCATACGCAGCGGCAGATGCGGCAGTGTTACCCGTGGAAGCACAGATCACCGTCCCTGCGCCGCGCCCGACCGCCTCGCTGATGGCGGCGGTCATGCCGCGGTCTTTGAATGAGCCGGTGGGGTTCAGTCCTTCGAATTTGACGAAGAGTTCACAGCCAAGTTCACGTCCCAGACGCGGCATGGGGATCAATGGTGTGTTCCCTTCGAGCAGGGAAACGGTTTGGGTATGGGCGGGCAGGTCAAGATACTGCCCATAGCGATGGATCAAGCCCTGGTAGGTCATATCAGCTCCGAGGTAGGGAATGAGGCGATTATACTCATCCCGGAAGTACTCCGCAGATCGAGCAGAAACAATATGAAACGTCAGGGCAATCTGCGGATAAACCCTATATAATGTCCCGCATGATAACGATCCGCGTCCCCGCCACATCCGCAAATCTAGGTCCGGGCTTCGACTGCCTTGGACTTGCGCTGGATGTGTGGAACGAGATCACGTTCGAGCCGTCGGAGAAAATGAGACATCATGTGACGGGCGAGGGCGCGGACAAATTGAACAAAGGCTCGCGGAATTTGCTGACGAAGGCGTACATGCGCTTGTTTGAAGTGTGCGGGCGCAGGTTCGATGCGGCGAACATCGAGGCACAAAACACGATCCCGATGAGCAGCGGATTGGGGTCAAGCGCGGCGGCAATTGTGGCGGGGTTGTTCGGTGCAAATGAGATGCTTGGAACGCCCGTGGACACGGACGGTCTGCTGAAACTCGCCACGGAGATGGAGGGGCATCCTGATAACGCCGCGCCTGCCCTGTTCGGCGGGCTGGTCGTTTCGGTGATGAAACAGGATGAGATCATCACGCGGCGGTATGAAATCCCCGAACTGACGGTGGTGATCGTCAAGCCGGATGTGGAATGGCTGACAAAGACTGCGCGCGCGGTGCTGCCAAGATCGGTCTCCCGCGCGGATGCGATCCATAACATCGGGCGGACGGCGCTGGTGGTGGATGCGCTGCGCGGCGGCGACCTGAGCCTGCTGCAACAGGTGATGGAGGACCGCATCCATCAGCCGTATCGCCTGCGGCATATTTCAGGCGGGATGGCGGCGTATAAACGCGCGCGTCAATACGGCGCAGCGGCGCTCTCAGGCGCGGGACCATCCATTATCGCATTTGTCCCGAACGAAGATGCGGAGCGGACACAAGCAGACGTGCAAGCCGTTTTCGAGGAGCGGGGGATCACTGCGAAGGGCATTATCACCAAGCCAAGTACAATCGGCGCGTATCGTGTTTAGTACAACGAATAGCGGACTGCACAGTCCGCTATTCGTTGTTGTGAAGCCGTCTATCTTTTCTTTGTTTTCGGTTTGCTTTTGGTCCTCGGCTTCCTGACAGCAGGAACCTTGACGGGGATGTGGGCAAGTTCCTTCGCTGCCTGTGTGTACGGCACATGCAAAGTGACAGGCTCCGTGCCTTTGCCGCGAACACGCAGGTTGATCATCTCGACAAAGATCGAGAAGCCCATTGCGAAGTAGATATATCCCTTCGGAATGTGCTGGTGCAAGCCTTCCACGACGAGCGTGAAGCCAATCAGCAAAAGGAAGCTGAGGGCAAGTATCTTGATGGTGGGGTGGCGTTCGACGAAGTTGCCAATGGGTCCCGCCGTGAAGACCATGACTATAGCCGATACTATGACAGCGATGATCATGATCTCGATGTGCTGAACCATGCCGACTGCGGTGATGACCGAATCGAGCGAGAAGACGATATCCAGCAGCATGATCTGAATAATGACGCTGGCAAACGTGGAGGCTACTTTCGCCGATGATTGTCCTGTATGCCCTTCCAGCTTGTCGTGGATCTCATAGGTGCTTTTCCCGAGCAGGAAGAGTCCGCCGACCAGCAGGATCACGTCACGCCCGGAGATGCCGAGTTGTTCGCCGCCAAACCAGGGCAGGAAGAAGAAGGGCTCTTCGAGGCTGATGATCCATGACAGGGAAAGTAACAGCAAAATACGAGTGATGACCGCCATGGCGATGCCGGTGGTGCGGGCGCGTTGTTGGTCCTGCTGGGGGAGTTTGCCCGCCAGGATCGAGATGAAGATGACGTTGTCCACGCCGAGCACTAATTCGAGCGCGACGAGGGTAAGAAACGCAACGAGCGTTTCGGGGGTGAAGAGCCAGCTGAAGTCCATAGATGGATGCTCCTGTTAGAGAATGAGAGAATTTTAATGTGAACTGTGCGGTTTGAGTATGGGAGGTTTGGGTGAGATTTGGTCGGGGTGGTCGGGTGATCGCTTGGTCGGGTGGTCTAAATGGTCTGATTGGTCGCTTGGTCTAATTGGTCTG
>CAYPHR010000098.1:0-9580 GCA_964410375.1 uncultured Anaerolinea sp.
GGATCGACGCGAACGGCGTTGCATTCCGTCCCAGAGGTGTTGTGGAAGGTCTCGCTTCCGTCCTTGCTTTGGATGCTCCGCCTGCCGGTCTTCCATCGGATGATCCGCTCAGCCCGCCTTCGTACATGGCGCAGGATCTGGTGGAAGCCATCCGCCTCCTTGCCCCGCTCGTGCCTGCCAACACGACCCTGACCTATTCCGCCGCCGACGGCTTGGGCTGGGACGATCCGCGTGGATGGCGGGTTGTCTTTGGCACAGGCGCGCAGGACATGCTCTTGAAAATGCGTGTATATCAATCACTGGTTGACTCGCTGGTCGCGCGCCGAATCACCCCCGAATTTATCAGCGTCGTACATCCGCATGGACCGTACTACCGCATGGTTGATGTTGACGAATCAACTGAAGAAGTCATAGATAGTGGACAGTAATCATGGATGAGATAGTTGTTGGCATTGATGTAGGTACGACCAAGGTTTGCACCCTTGTCGGGCGCGTGGAGGATGACAAGTCCCTGCGCATTCTCGGCGTGGGCATCGAGCCTTCTGCGGGAATCCGCAAGGGCATCATCGTGGATCTTGCCGCTGCGTCGCAAGCCGTCAAACGCTCTGTTGAAAAAGCGGAAGGAACTTCCGGGATGGAGATCACCGCGGCGCTGGTCAGCCTGGCGGGCGCGCATGTATCGTCTGTCAATAGCCGCGGCGCGGCAGGCGTGCCGGGCGGCATTATCGACGTGGCAGATCTGGCGCGCGCGCTGGATCAGGCGCAAGCCATCGCCATCCCGCATGACCGCGAGATCATTCACATCATTCAGCGGGGTATCTCGGTGGACGGGCAGGAAGGTGTGAAAACGCCGGTCGGGATGCACGGCTACAAACTGGAAGTGGAAACGCACATTATCACTGCCGCATCGGCAACGGTTGATAACTTGCGCCAGTGTGTCGGTGCGGCGGGCGTGGAGATCCAGCAGTTCGTTCTGAATCCGCTTGCTTCCGCTGAAGTGGTGTTGACCGAGCAGGAACGTCAGATGGGCGTGGCAGTCTGTGACATTGGCGGCGGCACGACCGATCTGGCAATCTATGTGGACGGCGATGTCTGGCACACGATGGTGCTCGCCGTCGGCGGCAATCACATCACACAAGATATTGCGCACGGATTGCGCCTGTCCATTTCACAGGCGGAGGATGTCAAGAAACAGCAGGGACACGCCGTCCGGTCCGAAATTGGAAGCGAGGAGTTCTTCCTCATGCGTCCGTTCGGCGAAGATCGTGACGTCCGCATCAACCGGCAGGATCTGGCACACATCATCGAAGCCCGCGCCGAAGAGACCTTCCGTTTGATCATGCAGGAGATCAAACGTTCCGGTTATGATGGTCTGCTCCCTGCCGGCATGGTTCTAACGGGCGGCACATCTGCCCTGCCCGGTATCAACAGAGTCGCAAGCGAAGTGTTGGGTTTGCCCGTGCGGACTGCACAACCGCAAAATCTTAAAGGTCTTGTGGACAAACTCAATTCGCCTGCATATTCCACGAGTGTTGGTCTTTTGCAATGGGCGGTTGCCATGCATGATCATCACGTTGATGTTTCAGGCGGTGGAAAGAAACGCCGCAGATCGAGAGGAGAGAGCAATATGAACTTTGATGCAATAAAGAATTTTATAAAACGATTGTTGCCGTAGGAAATTCTCTTTCTTCTTTTTTCTTTAATTCGAGAAAAGAAGAAAGAAACAAGTCATTCTCAAAGCAGGATGACAACATTGCAAAATTGAATTTAACCCTGTTAAAAAATCGCATTCTCGTTTAAGATTGGCAAATCCCTTGCCAGGAGGAACAAATGGACACGAACAAAAGAAATCTGCAATCCGAAGCCTTCGCCCGTATTAAAGTCATCGGCGTGGGCGGTGCCGGACAGAATGCCATCAACCGCATGATGGAAGAGGGCATTCAAGGCGTCGAATTCATCGCCGCCAACTCCGATGCGCAGGCGCTCACCTTGTCGCGTGCTCCCGTGCGTGTGCGCCTCGGCGATAAGATCACACGCGGACTTGGCGCGGGCGGCGACCCTGAGATCGGGCGTAAAGCCGCCGAGGAATCATCCGATGAACTCTACAACGTGCTCAAAGGCGCAGACATGGTCTTCGTCACTGCGGGCATGGGCGGCGGCACCGGCACGGGCGCGGCTCCCGTTGTGTCGCAAGTTGCCAAGGAATGCGGCGCGCTGACCATTGGCGTGGTCACCCGCCCCTTCACGTTTGAAGGCGCGCGCCGCGCCCAATCCGCGGAAGCGGGCGTCACAAAAATGAAGGAACATGCGCACACGCTCATTTCCATCCCCAACGACCGTTTGCTCCAACTGGCGGATAAAAAATCCTCGCTGCAGGATGCCTTCCGCATGGCGGATGAGGTTCTGCATCAGGGTATCCAAGGCATCTCCGAATTGATCACCATCCCCGGTTTGATCAACCTAGACTTCGCCGACGTCAAAGCCATCATGTCCGAAGGCGGCGCGGCGCTCATGGCGGTCGGTCGCGGCTCCGGCGATGAACGCGCCAAGACCGCTGCTGAACAAGCCATTTCCAGCCAACTGCTCGATATCACCATCGACGGCGCGCGCGGCGTGCTCTTCAACGTTACCGGCGGTCCGAACATGACCCTCTTCGAAGTCAACCAAGCCGCCGCCATCATCCGCGAGACCGCGCATCCCGATGTCAACATGATCTTCGGCGCGGTCATCGATCCGGATATGGGTGACGATATCCGCGTGACCGTCATTGCGACGGGATTTGAACGCAGTGGAGTACCGCGCCGCGCCCTCGAGCGCCTCTCGCGGACCGAGAAGCCTGCTCCTGCTTCCGGTATGCTTTTCTCACGCCCCAACGAATCCGTCAGCGTCGATGCCGAGACCCGCGCCTCCGCGGATGTGAAATCCCAGCCACTCACCCTCAATACCGACGACCTTGATGTGCCGACGTTTTTGAGAAACAGGCGGTAAATAACGCGCTTGCAGCCCCCAAAGGTTTTTGTAACCTTTGGGGGCTTTTTATTTTGGTAAAATAGACTTAATGAAAGCCAAGCTTCCACATCCCGAACACTATTCCTATCAACGGCACCGCAAACAACGCACCCTGCAGGTTTTCCTGCCCGTCATTTTGAGTGCTGTGCTTTTTATTGGCATGATCGTACTTGTCAGCCATGCCACTTTCAATCAGGGCGGCGATGTGGGGCGCTGGGCGGCGATCTCCACGATCTGGATCATCATCCCCATCCTGATCGCCGGATTGATCTTCCTCGTGCTGCTCATGGGGCTGATCTACCTGATGGCGCGCGCGCTGGGCGCTCTGCCGTACTATACCGGCATTGCGCAGGATTACGTGTACCTGGCGCGCAGCTATATCGTCCGCGGGGCGGATATGGCGGTCAAGCCGGTGCTTGCCGTGAACGGATGGCTTGAAGCCGTCAAAACATTCTTTGAAAGGATGACACCATGAACAAAAGCAGAGTATTGCTTGGCGGCGCGGTGATTGGCGCAATGACCGGTCTCATTGCGGCGATGCTTCTATCACGCCGCGCCGAGAGAAGTGAGCGTGAAACAGCTATCACAACCGGCGAAGGGTTGAAATTGGGGGTGCTGATCTTCGGCTTGTTGCGGGCGATCGCCTCACTGACCGACGATTAATCAAATACTATGGGACCGATGATGGGTCGTCGGTCTTTTTATCCTATATGAGATGAACCATGGCAGCTGCGTATTCTGTTTTCCCCGGAAACAAAGCGGCTGCCGCTTTGTTTGCTTGCGGCTTTTCAAGTTGATTCTGTAATGGAACAGGGACCGCACGAGCCGACCTCGAAAAAAGACGATTCGTTTCTTGATATCTTCAGGAAGCATCATGCGGTCATGCTCCTGATCGAACCCGAATCAGGGCGGATCCTGGATGCAAACCCGGCGGCTGAAAGATTTTACGGATATCCGCTGGAGGAATTGCGGGGGATGGATATGGCGGAGATCAACTCTCTTGCGAAGGAACAGGTATGGGCGGGGACGGATGCGGAGCGGCATCTGCTTGTACGTCCTCATAAACTTTCCAGCGGCGAAATCCGAACTGTGGAAGTGCAGGTTTCGTCCGTTATTGTGGGCGGTCGGCTGATCGAATTCGCCATCGTTCACGATGTGACCGACAGAAAGAAGGCAGAGGATGCGCTGTCCGCATCCGGGTCTGAAATGCGCAGTCTGCTCGAGTCCATGAGGGATGTTGTGTTGGTGATCGACAGGGATGGCATATACCGCGATATCGCCCCAACCAATCCTGAGCTGCTTTACAAGCCGTCGTATGAACTGCTGGGCAGGAGTTTGCTGGACGTTTTTCCAGCGGAACGGGCTGCGTATTTTATCGATACCGTGCAAAGAGTGGTGGATACAAAGCAGCCCGCAGAGATAGAATACAGCCTGGCAATCGATAATAGGATATTCTGGTTCGAGGCGACCATCTCATCCCTGGGCGACAATAGAACGCTATGGGTCGCGCGCAATGTGACGGAGCGCAGGCGGATGGAGGATGCCCTGCGCGAATCGGAGGAACGGTACCGGTCCCTGTTCGATAATATGATGGACGGAATCTACCGCAGCACACACGATGGCAGGTTTGTGGAGGTCAATCCGGCAATGGTGCGAATGTTCGGTTATGCCTCGCGGGAGGAAATGCTGCAGGTGGACATCAAGAGCGAGCTTTATTTTTCGCCTGATGAGCGCGGCAGTCACATTCTGGACACTGGACAGAAACAGACCGAGGTTTATCGGATGCGCCGAAAGGACGGCTCCGAGATCTGGGTGGAAGACCACGGCAATTATGTTCACGATGAGCACGGAAATATAATTTATCACGAGGGCTTGCTGCGGGATGTTAGCGAGCGGATCAGGGCGGAGCAAGCCATTCTTGAGAGCGAGAACTTTTTGAAAGAATCCCAATCGATTGCCGAGTTGGGCAGTTATGTGTTGGATTTTTCCACGGGACTGTGGAAGAGCTCCGAAGTGTTGGATGAGATATTCGGCATCGATGGGACGTATGAGCGTTCGATCAAGGGGTGGGTGGACATCATTCACCCGGATTACCAGGAGTTCATGGCTCAATACTTTACGGAGGAGGTGGTTCGCGGGCGGAATCGTTTCAATCGGGAATATATGATCGTCCGCAAAAATGACGGGTCCGAGCGCTGGGTGCACGGTAAGGGAGAGTTGGAGGAGGATGCGAGCGGCAATCTGCTGCGAATGAAAGGCACCATTCAGGATATTACCGAGCGCAGACACATGGAGGATTTTCTGCGTCAGCGCCTGATCGAACTTGAAGCCTTGTACAACGTTTCCGCCTCGCTGCGGACCATAACATCCCTGGCGGAGGCGCTGCCCGTTTTGCTGGACCGAACCCTGGAAGCGATTGGAACCGATACAGGTTCGATTCTGCTTCACAATAGCGACCGGGATGAACTGCAAAGTATTTCGTCCCGCGGATGGTTCGAAGACATTCATGACCTCAACATCAAAGTTGGGAAGGGCGTAGCGGGAACGGTATTTGCCACGGGACAGCCTCACGTTTCTGCGGAGTTTGCAAGGGATCCCCTGTCGCATTCATCTGTCCGCAACCTGATTCCCGAAGGCTGGGGAGGAGCCTGTCTGCCCATCCGTGCGGGGGTTGAAATGGTCGGGGTGTTGTTTGTTGCAGTGCCTCTGCCTCTGCAGCTCACCCCGCAACAACTGAAACTCCTCTATTCACTTGCGGAAATAATCGGAGCCACCCTGCATCGTACCCGCCTGTATGATGAGACGGCAAGCCGCGCGAGGGAATTCGAATCGCTCTATCAGACCAGCATGGCATTTTCCGAAGAATTGGATCTGGATTCCCTGCTGATGCTGATCGTGGACACGGCGAAGAAACTCTTGAATTCGAGTTCAAGCGGGATGTATCTTCTCGATTCATCTTCCGGTGAACTTGTCCTGGCAATGGACACTCATCCCTACATCCCCACCGGTTCACGTTTAAAGATCGGCGAAGGAGCGGCAGGATATGTGGCGCAAACCCGCAAGCCTCTCCGCATTGCGGATTACTCCACTTGGGAGGGGCGTTCTCCAAAATATGAGCATGTTCCCTTGCGCGCGATCATGGAAGTGCCCATGTTGTATGGCGGCGAACTGATCGGCGTGCTCGTCGTGGATGAAGTCGGCGACTCTGAACGGAAGTACACCGAAGCGGATGAGCGTTTGCTTTCCCTATTTGCATCCCAGGCGGCGGGGGCGATCCACTCGACGCGTTTGCGTCAGGAAGCAGTTCACCGCCTTGAACATCTGCAAACCTTGCGCACCATTGACAAAGCCATCGCCTCCAGTTTGGATCTGCGCGTTACGCTCAACATCCTGCTGAACCATGTCGTTGAGCGGCTGGGCGTGGATGCCGCTGACGTGCTCCTCCTCCATCCCTACGACCAAACCCTGCAGTTTTCAGCAGGGCGCGGATTTAATACACACCTTGTTGAAAGCGCAAGGATTCATCTCAACGATGGTTTTGCGGGGCGCAGCGTCATGGAACGCCGCATGGTCACTATTCCCGACCCGTCCCTTATTGTGGATAATCCTCCCTTTGCCGAACTATGGTCACAGGAACAATTCAAAAGCTATCTATGCCTGCCGCTCGTCGTCAAAGGCGAGGTCAAGGGTGTCATGGAAGTCTATTTTCGCTCGGAGTTCAAGCCGACCGGCGAATGGCTGGAATTTCTTGAAACATTGGCAGGGCAGGCAGCCATCACGATCGACAACGCGCAATTGTTTGATAACCTCCAGCGCGCGAACATGGAATTGGCGATCGCCTACGAAGCCACCATCGAAGGCTGGGCACGCGCCCTGGACTTGCGCAACAGCGACATGGAAGGCTACACCCGCCGCGTTACCGACATGACGCTGGTTCTTGCCAGGGCGATGGGCATCAAAGACAGCGAACTCCAGCATATCCGGCGCGGTGCGCTATTACACGACATTGGAAAAATGGGCATTTCAGACCGCATCCTGCTCAAGGTGGGAAAATTGACCGAACAGGAGGAGCAGGAGATGCGCAGACATCCTGAACTTGCCTATCAATTGTTATATCCCATTCACTACTTGCGTCCCGCACTCGATATTCCCTACTGTCATCATGAAAAATGGGACGGTACAGGATACCCGCGTGGATTGAAGGGTGAGCAGATCCCGCTCGCCGCGCGCATCTTTGCCGTGGCAGATACATGGGACCTCCTCGTCGCTCCTCGCCCGCGCTACAAGGCATGGACGAAAAAGAAGGCGCTTGCTTATATCGAGGAGCAAAGCGGGGCGCATTTCGACCCGCAAGTCGTGGATATCTTCCTGCGGTTGATGAAAGACGCGCAGTGAACTTCGTTTAGGGAATCTTACAACGCGCTTGACAATTTGGAACAGAAGTTCTAAAATCGCTTTTGTTTGACCATCCCACCTTTAATGATTGACGCTCACCCATGGATTCCATTTCCAAACAAACCTATCGCCGCTTCCTGCTCGCCTCACAGGGACTTTGGCCCGGTCGCCGTTTCTCAGGCTTGACCGGCACCGAAGCCGCTTTGCGCCAGATGGAGGCGTTGCAACTCGATCCGCTTGTCATGGTCGCCCGCAGCCAGGACATTGCCATGTACGGGCGTGTTTTGAATTACAAGCCCGACCTGCTCTACAAAATGGCATACGAGAAACGCAAGGCTTTCGATTACGGCGGCTGGCTGATGATGTATCCCATGCACGAATTCCCGTATTGGCGCTTGCACATGAAACACCGTGCCGAAAATGGGATGCGTTGGGAGTCGTTTACACATCCGCCAAAGAAAGTCGTCAAGTTCGTTTTGGATGAACTGCGCGAGAAAGGTCCGCTCAGCAACCGCGACATCGAAGGCGATGCCGTCAAAGTGTGGAGCTATCGTGGGCGCAAGGAAACCTCGGTCACGTTGTTCTATCTCTGGCTGGTCGGCGAAGTGATGATCACCAACCGCAAAGGTTTTGACCGCATCTATGACCTGCGCGAGCGTGTCCTTCCATCTGAATATGATTACGCCGCATCGGTACAAGAGACCGAAGATTTCTTTAGTAAAAAGCATATTGCCTTTCATGGCATGGCGCGTGAAAACTCGTTGAAGACCGATCTGAGTTATTACATCCATCGCAAGGTGACTGCCAAGGAAGCAGCAGAGCGCATTGAACGGCTGATCGAGCAGGGAGAGATCGCGCGTGTGCGCGTGGAAGGCTTCAAGGAAAACTTCCTCATTCGAAGCAGTGACCAAGCCCATCTGTCGGAGTTGGAGGCGGGACGCATCCCGAAGATATGGAAGCCGAAAGGTCCCACCACGGACGAAGAAGTCACGCTCCTCGCTCCGTTGGAGATCGTCAGCGCGCGCGGACGGGCGAAGAAGGTTTTCGATTTCGATTATGTGTGGGAGGTGTACAAGCCTGCCCACCAGCGTAAGTGGGGCTATTACACCCTGCCGATCCTGTACGGCGATGACCTGGTTGCCCGCCTTGACCCGAAACTGGACCGCACGACGAATACGCTTCACATTCTCGGCTTTTGGCTGGAGGACGACGCCCCGAAGGATGGAGCCTTCGCTGATGCTCTTGCCAATGGACTACAACGTTTCGCGGACATGATCGGCGCGACGAAGATTGACTTGGGCGGGGTGAAACCCGTGAAGTTGCGGAGTCATTTGAAGAAATCACTGAAAACAAAATGAGGTGTTGGAATGGCAATTGAATATGTAGATTCGCCGGATGGGATTAAAGCAGATCAGTTGCATGGATTTTTTGTCGGGTGGACCAACCCGCCCAATCCGGAGAAGCACCTTGAGTTGTTGAAAAGCAGCGATGAGGTCGTTCTGGCGTTGGACACCGAAAACAGGAACGTGGTCGGTTTTATCACCGCCATTACAGATAATGTGCTGGCGGCATATATTCCGCTTTTGGAGGTCCTGCCGGAATATCAAAACCGGCAGATCGGCAAAACACTTGTGGAAAAAATGCTGGCGCGATTAAGTAGGTATTACATGGTGGATTTGTTGTGCGATATGGACCTGCAGCCGTTTTATGAAAAGTTTGGGATGTACCGCGCAACCGGGATGTTTTTTCGCAATTATGATAAGCAGTCGGGAAGATAATGGTTTCCTATTGGCTCACGAGTTTTCTGTGATCTGATCATCCCTTTACACACACCAATCCCTTCAAATACGCGCCTTCGGGGAAATGCAAACTGACGGGGTGATCGCTCCCCTGTGATAGATTTTCAATGATCGTTGCATCCACGCCTGCATCGAGGGAGGCGGAGGCGACGATCTTTTGAAATAAGGCCGCATCCACGCCGCCGGAGCAGGAGAAGGTGATGAGAATGCCGCCGGGGCGCAGCAGTTTGAATGCCAGCAGATTGATGTCTTTGTAGGCGCGTGAGGCTTTCTCTGCGTGTGCGGCGGTGGGGGCGAACTTGGGTGGATCGAGAATGATCATGTCGAATGCCCGTGCTTCATCGCGGAATTTTCGCAGCAATTGAAAGACATCACCC
>CAYPHR010000099.1:0-9573 GCA_964410375.1 uncultured Anaerolinea sp.
CTGGCGCGGCGCGCTGCTCGGCGACATGGAACGGCACCGCATGATCCGTCACCTGGTCGGCATCATGGTCACCGACATGGTCAAAGCCACCGATGAACGCCTGCGCGAGAGCAAGGTCAACTCGCCAATGGACATACAGAAACTGAAACACAATGTCATCGGCTACAGCGAAGAAATGCAGCGGCGCAACCGCGAGTTGAAGGATTTCCTTTATAAAAAGCTCTACCGCCACTACCGCGTGGTACGGATGCAGGTCAAAGCCGAGCGCATCATCTCCGACCTGTTCCATGCCTACCGCGCCGAACCCGCCATGCTTCCCGAACAATTCCAGTTCTTCATCGAAAAGCGCGGGCTGGAACGCACCATCTGTGATTACATCGCCGGCATGACAGATCGATACGCCGTCGAAGAATATCAAAAACTATTCAATCCCCTCGAAAAGCCCTAGACCGGCTTTTCCATTGGAAAGGGGGCGCGCATCACTCCAATGCCCCTTTCCCACATATAACGCCTTAGTAGAGAAAGGAGCAATCCATGTCCCAACCCAACTACCTGACCCCGGAAGGTGAAGCAAAATTAATGGCTGAACTCGAGGAATTAAAGGGTCCGCGCCGCGTGGAACTCGCCGCCCGGCTGCGTTCTGCCATTCAAATGGGCGACCTTTCAGAGAACGCCGATTACCACAAAGCCAAGGAGGATCAAGGCTTCCTCGAAGGGCGCATCCAGGAGATCGAAGCCATCCTGCGCAACTCGGTCATTATCGAAAAATCCGCTAAAAAGGGGGTGGTTTCGATCGGTTCGCATGTGACCATTCAGGAGGATGGCTTCGAACCTGAAACCTATCACCTCGTCGGTCCCACCGAAGCGGACCCGCGCAACGGGCGCATCTCCCACGAATCACCTATTGGCAGTGCCCTGATGGACAAAAAGGTCGGAGACACCGCGGAGGCGGATGCCCCCGGCGGCAGGATCAAATTCAAGATCATCAAGATCGAATAACAAAAAAATCCCGTCCTGCATAGGACGGGATTTTTGATTCTTGTATTATCAGCCCTGGCGGGGCCAGATCGCCAGTTCCAATGTGATGCGCTCGAAATAACTGCCATCCGGCATCGGTCCCTTGCCGTATTCAAGATCGACCACCGTGGCAAGCAATTGCAGGGTGGCGGTTTCAAGCAACACTTGCGCGTGCGGTTCCACCAGCACAAGCTCGCCTTTCGGCTCCAGCCGCGCGCGGATGGCTGGGTCTTCGAACGCATGCTGCGACATCAATACTTTGGTGGCGGTCTTGATGTCGTTTTTGTCAAAGAGCCAGAATTCAAGTGCGGTCACTTTCTTTGGCTCGCCTACGCCGATGGCTTCCGAAACGCCCACGCCGTACTCGCCCAGGAACTCGCCAGCCTGTGTGTCGATGCTGAACGACTCATCGTACAGGTCGTCTCCCAACACATAGGTTGTCATCGTTTGCGTAATGGGAGGCGCGAGCCCAAGTTCTTCAAAATTGGTGCGTTCGGTGGCACGGTTGATCTCGGAAGCATGTTTCGCTGCGGTCATTTCACCGCTGCCGCGCTTCCCAAGCAATTTGAACATATACAACGCAATGGCAGCCACCACGCCCAAGAGCAGGATAACGCCAATAGCAATTCCGGCTGTCCGCGTGAGGGATGACATTCCGCCGCTGCCGTCATCCACAGGTGCCCCGCCGCCGGAAGAAAGGACGCTGGCTACCAGATCACCGTACACCCGGATGACATCCACTTCCTGATTGCCGGGGTTGGCTTGAATCTTGAGGAACGCATCCTGTGCCCCGGCGCCAAGATTCACCCAACGTTGTACGGCAAGGTTCGGGTCCGAATTGAGGCGAAAGGAGTCAAGCGTCATGCGCAGGTAATCTTCCTGCAGGTCCGGACGCAGATAGGCAGGCGTTGCATCCTTGAATTCCTTTGTCTGCCACCCGATCAAAAGCCCCACAAGCACTCCGACCAATGCGGCAATGATCGTAGCCTTGGGCAGATTCTTCAACAATGCGATGATAAACTGCATACGCGACTCCTTTGTATCAGTGGATAGCCCGATTATACATCCATTTCCGGCGCTTATCGTGTCAGAAGAGTTATCATTTCCGGACGAAAGACAGCGCTTCAACCCCGCCGGCAATTGACCGGCACCATAGTGCTGGGGCAACCCTGACGCCGGTTAGACGCTCTCCGGAACGATCTCCTCGAGCAGGAAACTCTCGGAGCAATTTGTGCATTGCGCCTCGCGCTTGTTGGCGACCACCAACAGACCGTTGCACTTGGGGCATGGCTTCGGCAGCGGGCGCTTCCACGATGTGAAATCGCAATTCGGATAGTTCACACAGCCAAAGAATGTGCGTCCCTTGCGCGTCTTGCGTTCCACCAGGTCGCCGCCATCCTTCGGGCAGGTGACGCCGATCTTCTCCAACCACGGCTCGGTGTAGCGGCAGGTCGGGAAGTTGGCGCAGGAAATGAACTTGCCGAACCGCCCGTAACGGATGACCAGCTCGCCGCCGTCTTCAGGGCAGGCGCGTCCGATCGGTTCCGGCTCGGACTTGGTGACAGGCATCTCAGCCTGCGCCTTTTTCACATCTGCGGAGAACGGCTCATAGAACTCGCGGATCGCATCCACCCAGGTCATTTCACCATCGGCGATCTTGTCGAGGTCTTCCTCCATGTGGGCGGTGAAATTAAAATCCACCACTTCGGGGAAGTATTGCACCATCAAGTCATTGACTTGGAAACCCGTATCGGTCGGGATGAGGCGTTTGTCCTCGCGCACCACATACCCGCGCTGTTGGATCGTGGAGATGGTCGGCGCATAGGTGGAAGGACGCCCGATGCCGTTCTCCTCCAATGCCTGCACCAGCGAGGCTTCCGTAAAACGCGGCGGGGGCTGGGTGAAATGCTGTTCGGGAATCAAACGCACCAATTCCTGCTTTTGTCCCTCCGCCACCCCGGCGGGGATCTTTACATTCTCTTCCTCGTCATCCGCTTTTGCGTCTTCATTTTTGGCTTCTTCGTATACAACCAAAAAACCCGGAAATTTCACTGCCGAGCCGGAAGCCCGCAGAAGATATTCGTGCTCATTCGTTTTGCCGGTCACTTCCACCTGCAAGGTATCGTACACCGCCGCTTCCATCTGTGAAGCCACAAATCTCTGCCAGATCAGACGGTACAACTTGAACATGGCGGGGTCGAGAAAATCCTTAACCGCTTCCGGCGTGCGCATGGCGGATGTTGGGCGGATGGCTTCGTGCGCCTCCTGCGCATTTGCGGATTTGGTCTTGTAGACCGGCGGTTCGGGTGGCAGGAAGTCTGCGCCGTATTTTCCGGTCACATACTCGCGGGCTTCTTCCTGAGCCGTCTTGGAGATATTCGTCGAGTCGGTTCGCATATAAGTGATGAGACCCGTCGAGCCGCCATTGCCCACATCCTGACCTTCATAAAGTCCCTGTGCAAGCGCCATTGTCCGTTTGGCAGTGAAACCCAGCTTGCGAGAAGCCTCCTGCTGCAGCGTGGAGGTGGTGAACGGCGCGGAGGGTTTCCGCCTCCGCTCTCCGCGTTTGACCTTTGTAATGGCATACGAGGCAGTTTCCATGTCGATGAGAAGCGGTCTGACCGTCTCCTCGCTGGGGAGTTCCGGCTCCTTGTCATCCACGCGGACAAGCTTCGCGATGAAACTGGTCTTCAACTTCTCGGGCATGAACTCGCCGTGAATGGACCAATATTCGACGGGCTTGAACTCGTCGATCTCGCGCTCGCGGTCAACGATCAGCCGCAGCGCCACCGACTGCACGCGCCCGGCGGAAAGCCGCCCGCGCACCTTCTCCCACAGAATGGGACTGATGCTGTACCCAACGAGGCGGTCCAGCACGCGGCGCGCCTGCTGGGCGTTGACCAGATCCATGTTGATATTGCGCGGATGCGAGAACGCCTCTGCAACAGCCGGAGCGGTGATCTCATGGAATACGACGCGTTTTGTCCGTTCCGGTTCGATCTCTGCCGCCTCCATGAGATGCCACGAAATGGATTCGCCCTCGCGGTCAGGGTCGGTCGCGAGATAGATCTCCTCGGATTTTTTGGCGAGCTTTTTGAGTTCCTTGACCACTTCCTTCTTTTCGTTCGGCACGCGGTACTTCGGCGCAAAATCATTCTCCACATCCACCGACAACTGCGACTTCAACAGGTCGCGCACATGCCCCACCGAAGCGCGGACGGTGTATCCCTTGCCAAGGAATCGCCCGACGGTCTTCGCCTTGGCGGGCGATTCAACGATCACCAGTTTTCCTTCGCGCTTCTCCACTTTCACAGGCTTCGGCGGCGGGACGAGCCCTTCATGCGCTTCTGTTTTTCCCATGCGGTACAGTTTCGTGCCGCAAACGGAACAGGTCCCCGTCGTCACAGGGGAACTTTTGGCATTGAACCCTGCAACGGGGTCTTGTATCTCCCGTTTGGTCTTACACTTCATGCAATATGCTTCCATCGAACCTCCAGCGCAAAATGCGCCCATCGTTTCATTATCATTGTTGCAAAACGTAAGGGCGCATTCTACGCAATTTTTCCAAATCCCGCAAATCGTTTATTAGAGGAATTTTTCCTGTTTGTGTTTTTTCAGGTGTTCGACGATGTCTTTCACCTTCTGCGCCTGGTCTGTTTTGCAGACCATTAACACATCGCCGCCATCCACGATGACCATGTCGTCCACGCCGATGGTCACGATCAAACGCTCGCCGTTCCCGCCATAGACGAGGGTATTGTGCGTTTCGTGTGCAAGATGCAAATTTCCATTGGTGGCAACATTGCCGTTCATATCAGGGAGCAATACTTCGAACAACGAAGACCACATGCCGACGTCACTCCAGCCAAGTCCGCCCGCAGGCAGTACAGCCACGCGCCCGGCGTTCTCCATGATGCCGTAATCCACAGTTTCGTTTTTCAGGTCAAACCACAATGTATTGATGGTTTCAGCCTGCTTTGGCGTCCCCCACGCGGATGAGATATCCTCCAGCGCCGCGCCCAGCGCAGGCATCTGCCTGTCGATCTCGCTCATGATCGTATCCACTTTCCAGACGAACATGCCGCTGTTCCAGGAATGATCGCCTGTGCGAAGCAACTGCTGGGCGGTCTGCTCGTCGGGCTTTTCCTTGAAGCGCTTCACGCGATAAACGGGATAGTTGTACCGTCCATCCAGAGCTTCTCCCTGCTGGATGTATCCATACGCCGTGGACGGAGCCGTCGGTGTGATGCCGAGCGTGACCAGATGATCATCGTCCGCAACGTCAAATGCGGCTTTAAGCAGGTAATGGAACAAATCCACGTTACGGATAAAGTGATCGGACGGCAGGATCGCCATCGAAGCGTTCGGATCGCGCTTCTGCAGGACCGCCGCCGCCAACCCCACCACGGACGCCGTTCCGCGCGGCGCAGGTTCGATCAGATAATTCTCTTCGGGGATTTCGGGCGCCTGCTGTTTCATCTCACGCGCCTGCTCCTCGACGGTCACCACTAGAATCCGTTCGGGCGGGAATAAATTCTCCAGCCGCGCCACCGTGCTTTGGAACAGAGTCTCCTGCCCCAGCAAGGGCAGCAACTGCTTGGGACGTTCCTTGCGGGATACGGGCCAGAGGCGCGTCCCGCCGCCGCCAGCCATGATGACTGCATAATGATGTTCGGACATTATTTATTCACCTTGTATTCGGTTTGGTCTTCGCGCATTGCCACGTAATTCATACCACCAACCTGGCGAACCATTCCTTTCAATTCCATTAAAGCAAGCGCAGCGGAAATCTTTTCGATGGGCAGGTTGGCTTGATTGCGGATCTCGTCCACATGCATCGGTTCGCCGCCCAGCACATCCAGCACGCGCGCTTCGGTCTCGTCGGCAGGCAGGATCTTCCGCGCCGTTTTCTTCTCGCCGATGCGGGTCAGGTCCAGTGTCTGCATCAAGTCTTCGGGGGTCAGCAGCGGCAACGCGCCTTTTTGAATGAGGCGGTTCGTGCCTTTGCTTTGCGGCGCAAGGATGCTGCCCGGCACGGCGAACACTTCACGCCCCTGCTCGGCGGCGAACTCGGCGGTAATCAATGCGCCGCTGGTCTCAGCAGCCTCGATGACCACCACTGCCAGCGATAAGCCGGAAATGATCCGATTCCTCGGCGGGAAATTCGACGCATCGGGCGGCGTGCCAACGGCATAATCGCTCATGACCGCGCCGCGCTCCATCATCTGCTCGGCAAGCGCGCGGTGCTCCGGCGGATAGATCTTGTCCACGCCGGAGCCGAGAACCGCGATCGTACGCCCGCCGACTCGCAGCGCGGCTTGATGCGCGATGGCATCCACTCCACGGGCGAGTCCGCTCACGACGGTGATCCCATTTGCGGCTAGGAACGAAGCGATCTCCTCCGTCACCTGCCTGCCATACGGAGTCACCTTGCGCGTCCCGACGATGGCGACGGCAAACAGGTCATCCTGCAAATATTCGCCGCGGATGTACAGGATGGGCGGCGGCTGATCGATCTCCCGCAGGCGGGATGGATACCCCTCATCTGTCCACGTCAGGATGGTAATGCCTTGCGCTTCGATCTTCGCCCAAACCTGATCCAGATCAACGGACTCTCGCGCCGCGACGACGCGTTCGACCAACTTCGCGCCCAAGCCTGCTTCCGCCAACGACGCAGGGTCAGCCCGCCACGCGGACTCGAGATCGCCAAAATAGGCGACCAGCCCCTGCATGCGGACTGCGCCAATGCCTTTGATGAGATTGAAGCCGATCCAGTATTTTTTATCGTCCATGAATTGATTTGAGATTGTATCACCCCGTGGCGATTTGCGATTCTAATTTGGGATCACAAATCAGGTTTCATCCACCAAACCATCCAGCAGATGAACGGTCATCACACGTGAGTCCATATCGACATTGAGGACGACCGGGGGGATGGCGGGCAGCAAAATTTCCCCGCCCGTTTTATTGCGGACGATATACACATCATTCGCGCCGGTTTCCAAAATTTCAACCAACTCCCCAAGCGGATTGCCGTTATCGTCCACCACCAGCAAACCGACCAGCTCATATTTATAATGCTGACCTTCCGGCAATGGCGGGACTTCGCTCGACTTGACATACACCCACTGGTTGCGGAAACGCCCCACAGATTCGGGCGTGTCATATCCCTGCAATTTGACCAGCAGCCCCTGCCCATGCACACGGACGTTCTCGAATTCGGCGGCTTCATGCTTTTCACCGACGTACACCTTGCGCCCCTTTTTGATGCGTTCCGGAAAATCGGTGTGCAGATCCATGATCATCTCGCCGCTCACCCCGTGCGGGCGGCGGAGAAATCCGATTGCCAAATAAACAGACTCGCCTTGCGGCGAGCCTGGATCCTTTTTCGACATCATCAGGGTTCCACTACATCAAGGGTGGCTTGCTTGCCCTTGCGGTCCGCCGCAACGCGCAGCAGTGTGCGGATGGAGTTCGCCACCTTGCCGCCCCTGCCGATGACGCGCCCCATATCGTCTTTGGCAACGCTCAGCTCGATGCGGACCCGATTCCCGCTGCTCTGCTTCACGGATACTTCCTCGGGGTGATCCACAAGGGATTTTGCGATGTATTCGATAAGGTCTTTCATGGTTACCTTTTAAGAGACCCTGAAGGTTCTGCGAATCTTCAGGGTCTGATCGGCAAATTAATCTTTGCGGGTCTTGACCGGCGCAGCGCGCTTGACTTCCGCTTCGGCGGCTTCGGCGACCAGATTTTCCACAGCTTCGCCCTTCTTGAAGCGCTCAAAACGCTCCAGCGTGCCGGCGGATTTGAAGATCTGCTCCACAGATTCGGTCGGCAGGGCGCCGTTCTTCATCCAGTGGTAGATGCGGTCTTCCTTTAACTTGATCGTGGCGGGATTGGTGCGGGGATTGTACACACCCAGGATCTCCAAAAAGCGACCATCGCGCGGCGCTTCCTTTTCTGCTGCCACGATGCGGTACGTGGGTTGGCCCTTGAGACCAATACGACGTAAACGAATACGAACCATCTTGCTGCTTGCTCCTTTAGGATTTGATTACGTTCCAGACAGGCACGAAAGGGTTGTGCGGGCTGAAATCGCGGGCTGTATTGTACCAGAGAAAACAGGCATTACCCAAACAAATTCCCCAAGCCTCTGCCGCCCATTTTCTGGAATTTTTTCATCATCTTCTGCGCCTCGCGGAACTGCTTGACCAGACGGTTCACGTCCTGCACTTCCATGCCGGAACCGGCGGCGATTCGGCGGCGGCGGGAGGCGTTCAAAAGGTCGGGATTGCGGCGCTCTTTCAACGTCATCGAGTTGATGATGGCTTCCGACTGTTTGAAGGATTTCTCCACCTCGGCGGGGTCCACGCCGCGCGCGGCTTGTCCCATTTGCCCGGGCAGCATATCCAATATCTGTCCGAGCGGTCCCATCTTTTTCATCTGCTTCATTTGATCGAGCCAGTCCTCCAGTGTGAAACTACCCGACATCATCTTCTTCGCCTGCTTTTCGGCGGTCTGCTGATCGAACATTGCCTCGGCTTTTTCGATCAAGCCGATCACATCGCCCATGCCTAAGATCCGCGACGACAAACGCGCGGGGTCATACGTTTCGAGCGCGTCAAGTTTCTCGCCCGTACCGATGAACTTGATCGGCACGCCCGTCACGGAACGAATGGAAATCGCCGCGCCGCCGCGCGAGTCGCCGTCCATTTTTGTCAGCACCAGCCCGGTCAGGTTGATGGCATCCTTAAAGCCCTGCGCGATATTCAACGCCTCCTGACCGATCATGGAATCGATGACCAGCAGGATGTCCACGGGGTTGACGTTGGCGGCGATGGCTTTCAACTCATCCATCAGTTCCGCATCCATCTGGGACCGTCCGGCTGTATCCACGATCACCAAACTGAATCCACCCTTTTCGCCTTTTTCCAATGCGCGCTTCGCAAGTTGGGGCGGCGTGATGGACATATCCGTTTCGACCTCAACATCCAGCCGTTCGCCGAGTTGCTGCAACTGCTTGACCGCGGCGGGACGATACGGGTCGCCTGCGACGAGCAATACGCGCTCACCCTTGGATTTCATCAACCTTGCCAGTTTGCCCGCGGCAGTCGTCTTGCCTGCGCCCTGCAAACCGACCATCATGATCGCGCGCGGTTTTGGTCCCGCCAGATTCAATGGGGCGGGCTCGCCAAGCGTGCCGATCAGCTCTTCATTGACGATCTTGATGACCTGCTGACCGGGATTGAGCGCCTTTGATACCTCCGCGCCGACGGCACGCTCGCGTACCTTGGCAATGAAGGATTTGACCACGCTGAAATGCACATCCGCTTCGAGCAGGGCGAGGCGCACTTCGCGCATGGCGGCATCCACGTCCGCTTCGGAGAGTTTTCCGCGTTTACGGAGTTGATCGAAGATCTGGTTGAGTCGTCCGGTAAGTGTTTCAAACATTGTCGGTTATTCCAGTTATAGTAGATTGCTTCGCTGCGCCCGCAATGACATGGCGCAGGAACAGGCATTGTAGCGCGGAGCAGGGTACGGGTCAAGAAAGAG
>CAYPHR010000100.1:0-3429 GCA_964410375.1 uncultured Anaerolinea sp.
ATCCCTGCGCATCCACGCCACCATCAGCTCCGATCCCATGTACCTGACACTCACGCTGGGTTTTCTGCTGGCGCTCCACGGCTACATCCAAAACCGCTCCGTCCACGCCTTCGCATGGATGGTCGTCTTCAGCGCGCTCGCCCCGATGCAGCGCTACGTTGGGATGGCGCTGGCAGCAACGGCTGTGATCGTGTTCCTCGTCGAGAATCGGAAATCGCTCCGCCTCTTCCTACGGGACAGCCTGATCCTCGGCGTGATCTCTGTTCTGCCGATCGGCTGGTGGCTGATCCTCCGCAACGTCATGACCTATGGAACGTTATTCGGCACCGGCGAATCGGTCACGGATGTAACGAAGAATATCATGCTCGCATTGACCAAGATGCTGCACTGGTTCGTTCCTTACCACCCGCTTCTCATGCCGGTCATCACCCGCCCGTGGATTCCCTTGGGAATTTTAGCGGTCATCCTGCTCATCATCAACAAGAGGGAAAACTGGCGCGCTTGGCTTCAAGATATGCGGAATTCATCCACATATCCGACCCTCGTGCATGGATTTGTCTATTTTTCCGCTGTAGCAGCGACCATCGTCACCAAAGACCATCTCGACCTGACCTCCGACCGCTACTACGTCATCATGCTCGTTCCAACCGCAATCTTGATCTTCACAACCTTCCACACGTTGATCCGCCCACACCTGAAACTTTCCCCGCGCCGGGTTGACCTTGCGTTGGTCGTCGTTTTCGCGCTTTTATCTGTCTACCCCGTCCTCGCACTGGATAAATATCTAAAAAACGCCCTTGAGATCGGCGAACCGACCAACTACAACTACTACAATTCCAGCGAGTTCCGTGACACAGACGTTGTTGACTCAATGATCCAACTGGCAAAACAGCATCCCGGCGCGTTGTTCTACAGCAACTATGTGGATGCCGCCTGGTTCCATACCGGCAACCCGGTCGCACTCCTGCCGCTCGTCGACAACGTGGATACCGGCTGGCCCCACGACAATCCCGGCTTCATCGTCTGGTTCGAGCCGAACGAATTCAAGCATTATCTATCTCCGGAAGAGATCGGAAAATTTGCACATTTGGAATTACTTCATCAAAGCGACAGCGGCAGGATCTATTACGTCCGCTCGCGCTGATATTCCCATGCCAGGCAGTATAATCAACTCATGAACTTTCTCATTACAGGAGCCGCGGGATTCCTCGGCTCTTCGCTTGCGAACCACCTCGCCCGTGAGGGACACCAAGTCCGCGGACTGGACGACCTCTCCACCGGCGACCCGAAAGTGCTCGCGCCCGATGTGCATTTCACGCGAGGCGATGTCAGCGACCGCCCCAAATTGTGGACATTGCTTCAAGATGTGGATGTGGTCTATCATCTCGCCGCGCGGGTATCGGTTCCCGAGTCCATTCTCTATCCGCGTGACTACAACAACGTCAACGTCGGCGGGACTGTCGCGCTGATGGAAGCCATGCGCGATGTGGGGGTCAAACGCGTCGTTCTTGCCTCCTCCGGGGCTGTATACGGCGACCTGAGAGACTCCACACTGACAGAGTCCGCCACGCCCAACCCGCGCTCGCCATATGCCGTCTCGAAACTCTCAGCGGAGTATTACGTCCGTACCATTGGCAACCTGTGGAACATCGAAACCGTCAGCCTGCGCATCTTCAACGCCTACGGACCCGGTCAGCACCTGCCGCCTTCGCATCCGCCCGTCGTGCCGCATTATCTCAGGCAGGCTTTACGCGGCGGGACATTGGTCGCGCACGGTGATGGCAACCAGACCCGCGATTACATCTATGTGGATGACGTGGTCAGCGCCATGGTGGCGGCGGCAACCGCGCCGAATATCAACGGACTGGTCATCAACGTAGGTTCGGGTGTGGATGCATCGATCAGGGAATTGATCCACGTGGTTCTTGAAGTTACAAACAGCAAAGCCAACGTAGTGTACAACTCTCAAACATCCGGCGGCGTCTCGCACATGAAAGCGGACCTGACGCTCGCAAAGGAAAAATTGCGTTTTACGCCTTCGATCAAACTCGAAGAAGGATTGAGATTGACCCTTCAGCGTGATCCAAGATTTAATTCGAAGGTTTGAAAGTTTTCAAGTTCACAGGTTGAATATTCCAACGTTTTTAACTTTTAAACTTGTCAACGACAATGCCCCTTCCCCGCTCTTTTTACAATCGCCCCACATTGACCGTCGCTCGTGAATTGATCGGCGCGCGGCTGGTTCGGATTCTTGACGGCGTGAAATTGGTCGGGGTTATCTCCGAGACCGAAGCATACGTCGGAGAAGATGACCTTGCCTGTCACGCCAAAGCAGGCTTGACCAAACGCACCGCTCCCATGTACGGACCGCCCGGTCACGCCTACGTCTACTTCACTTATGGCAATCATTGGATGCTGAATGCGGTCACCGAGCGGGAAGGCTTTCCTGCGGCGGTGTTGATCCGCGCGATACAGCCTTTGGAGGGAGCGGATGTGATGATGGAACGCCGTCAGGGACGGGATACGTTCGGTCCGGGGAAGCTGACTCAGGCGCTGGGAATCACCAAAAGCGAGAACAATGCCGATCTGACAGAAACAGGCTCCCCGTTAAGAATCGAGGCGGGGATTTCCGTCCCGGATTCGAGCGTGACGATTGGCGCGCGCGTGGGTTTAAACAGTACGCCGGAACCGTGGCTGTCCATACCGTGGCGGTTTTTGGTGAAAGAACCGATACTCGATATGCGATGACCGAGTATCCAATTATCGAACATCGAGGAGACGAACATGGGTTTACTGGAAGGTAAGAATGCGTTGATCTTTGGTCTGGCGAACGAGCGCTCGATCGCGTGGGGAATCACGCAGGCGTTCAAGCGCGAAGGCGCGAATTTGGGAATCAGTTACGCGGGTGAGATGCTCGAGCGCCGCGTGAAACCGCTGGCTGAAAAAGTGGACTGCAAATGGGTCGAAGAATGTGACGTGACCAGCGATGAGCAGATCACGGCGGTGGCGGAAAAAGCCGCGAAGCATTTTGGAAAAATCGATATTCTGGTGCATTCGATCGCATTTGCGGGGCGCGATGAATTGAGCCGTCCGTATTACCAGACCAGCCGCGAGGGATTCAAGAACGCGCTGGACATCAGCGTCTTTTCGTTCGTGGCGTTGACCAATGCCTTTTTGCCGCTCCTGAATCCGAACGCTTCGATCATGTGCCTGACGTATGGTTCGGGCGCGGTGAAGGTTGCCCCCCACTACAATGTGATGGGCGTGGCGAAAGCCGCGCTGGAATCGTCTACCCGCTATCTGGCGTACGACCTTGGTCCGCAAAAGATCCGCGTGAATGCCATCTCGGCAGGACCGATCCGCACACTGGCGGCGGCGGGCGTGGGCGGCTTCCGCGATATGTACAAGCACTTTGCGGATATGTCTCCC
>CAYPHR010000100.1:3529-9547 GCA_964410375.1 uncultured Anaerolinea sp.
GGCGGGCGTGGGCGGCTTCCGCGATATGTACAAGCACTTTGCGGATATGTCTCCCTTGCGCGAGAATGTGACGATTGAAGATGTGGGAAATCTGGCGGTGTTCCTGGGCTCTGACCTGTCCACGCGCATTACGGGCGAGGTGTTATATGTCGATTCGGGGTTCAATATCATGGGCGTGCAGATGGGCGCGAAGGAAGAGCAAGGCGAGTAAGCTAGAAGGCAAAAAGCAGCAGGGGCGGGCGTTAAGTCCGCCCTTTTTGTTTTAACGGTAAAATTGCTTCCATGTTCAAACGCAACGCAACTCCCACTGAAACCCCGCAACCCGTCCAAGCCGTGGAGCGGATCACATCGGTGCTTGGGTCGGGCGTGATCTGGCACGGCTCCATCAACGGTTCGGGCGGCGTGCGCATCGAAGGCGCATTCGAAGGTGAGATCGCCCTGCGCGGGATGCTCGTCGTCGGAGAAACCGGGCGCGTGACCTGCCAGAACGTGCGCGCCAACACCGTCATCGTGGCGGGCGCAGTACGCGGCAACATCACCACGCAAAAACTGGAGATCCGTTCTTCGGGGCGCGTATGGGGCGACGTGGTCACGACCGCCTTTGTGACCGAGGAAGGCGCGTTCCTGCGCGGGCAAATTCGGATGGAAGAAACGGTCGAGCTGGACCTCGAGCCTGCTCCTGAATCCACGCCTTCGGAAGCCGCCCAAGCTGAAACCATCGCGCAGACGCCGATCCAAATGCCTGAACCGACCGTCCCCGTTGAGTCCACCCAGAAATTGCCGCGCAAGAAGAAATCCGATTCGTAATCACCCTTCGTAGGGACACAGCGGCGCTGTGTCTTTACGCTATTCCCCATGAAATACACCGACCTGAAAATCCAAACCCAACGCGAATTCCCCAACAACGCGCGCACGCCGGGCTTCGGCTGGCTCGTCCGCGCAGGATATTTGACCCGCGAAAATGAACTGCTCCCATTGGGCGAGCAGGCAATTACACATCTCCAAAATCTATCCAAGGAATCTTCTTTCATCTCTGATCTTTCTTTACCGGTAATGACCAACGACGAAGAGACCTACTTTCCACTTTCCACCGGCAACATCGAAATCGCGCATTGCGAATCGTGTGGATATGCCGAACGGCTGGAGTTGGCGAAATTCAAAAAGATGCCCCTGCCCCGCGAAGAGGAACTTCCGCTGGAGAAAGTGTTGACTCCGGATTGTCACACCATCGAGGCGCTGGCGAATTTTTTGAACATCCCAAAAGAGAAGACCGCCAAAGCATTGATGTATTCTCGCGTTTCGGACAATAAATTCGTCTTTGTCGTCGTGCGCGGAGACATGACCTTGAGCGAGGCGAAACTGCGAAACGCCGTCGGGGGGATAAAACTTGCGGATGTAGAATCAATTCAAAGGTCGGGTGCGGAGGCGGGGTTTGCGTCACCGATCGGTTTGAAAGATGCGCTTATCGTCGTGGATGATCTCATCCCGGAATCGCAGAATTTAGTCGCGGGCGCGAACGAGGCGGAATATCATCTCAAGAATACGAATTACGGGCGCGATTACACTGCCGAGATCGTCGCGGATTTGACGCTGGCGCAGGTGGGTGATAAATGCGCGAATTGCGAAAATCCGCTTTCGGTGCAGTCAAGCATCAGATTGGCTGCGCGCAGCGAGTTTGATTTCAAAAATATCTTGTCCGCGTTGGCAGAGACGCATCACGACGACAAAGGACTGACTCTGCCGCTATCCGCCGCGCCGTTCGATGTGTACATGATGCATGTGCCCGGCAAGACGATGAATACCAAAGCCAAAGCCGAGGAAATTTACAACGCATTGCAAAACGCGGAGATTTCGGTTTTGTTCGATGATCGCGATGAGCGCGCAGGCGTGAAGTTCAACGACGCGGACTTGATCGGCTGTCCCGTGCGGATCACGGTCGGCGAAAAGGGGTTGAAGGATGGGATGATAGAGTTGAAACAACGAACATCAGAAGAAAAGGGAACAATGATGTCGGTTGAAAAACTGATACACATTAAAAATGTTACGGAACTGCTTTAGCGGCATAAAGAATGGAGCGAGGCATGGAACAACCAACCCCAACATTCGGCAGGCTCTTCACCCACGATACGAATTTTAGATTGGCGGTTTTTCTTGCGTTGGCGCCGGTGGTTTCATTTGTTTATTCACAGATCAAATCTGGGGATTTGTTCTCCTTTGAGTTAAACTTACAAACCCTTTTTCTTCCCGGGGTAAGCGTCCTCGGCATCATTTGGTTACTCTATCAATACAACACGATTATGACCACCTTCCGGGAAGGTATCACAATCAAAGGGACCGTCATCCGCACTGAAGAGAAATCCAGTCCCCGCAAAAAAGGCGGGCGAGCATATACCTATCATACAGTTATCAGCTACTCCATTAATAACGAATCGTATGAAAAGCGCATAAAACTACCCGCTCCGCCGGAGAAGTACGGGCTGACAAAAGGTACGACTGTTGACCTGATCATCCGCGAAGAAAAACCCAGGACTGTTTTCATCAAGATGCTGTATCTTCCGTAAAACGGAATGGACAAACGCCCAACGCCCACCCTGCATCAAATCATCTCCACTGATTATCTCGCGCAAAACTTTTTCGTGATGATCTTTGCGGGTTGGGCATTCTATCTCATTGACCCGTTATTCAGCGGCAAGACCTCGACCTTTCTTTTGATCCTAGCCTTGATTCTCACTCCCATCGGGTTGGGTACGTTTTATTGGCGTTACAACCTGATCCGCTCCACTATCGCCAATGGCATGGAAGTTACAGGGACAATCACGGAAATCGAAACGATATCCACAGGCAAACGCAGGGAAGACCGCATTCTGCATTACGAGTACAATGTCAACGGGCAGATGTACCAATACAAGAATCGCGTGAAACAGAATGCGTATGCCCGCATGTTGAAAACAGGTCAGCAAGTGACCTTGCTGGCACATGCGAAAACCCCACAGACTGCTTTCATCAAGGACATTTATCTGGAATATTTGTAATCAATGGACAACAAAGTAGGACATTTCCCCCCACCCAAACGAAGCGGTTTGCTCGTTCACAGCTTCATCATCATTGTATTGACGGTTATTGCTGTGTTCGGCTTCATCAACCTTTCCAGCGCCGAGGTCGGACCATCCTTCCTAATCGCATTGCTGGTCTCGCTGGTTTCATTTGTGCCGCTGCCCTTCTTTCTCTATCGCATCTACTCCCTCTGGCGCGCAGACTATCACATCGACCGCGACAGTCTCGCCATCCATTGGGGCTTGCGGCTGGAAGATATTCCGCTCAGCGACATTGAGTGGATCCGTCCCGCAGATGACCTGACGACTCCGCTCGCGCTTCCATCCCTGCCTCTGCCTGGCGGCTTGCTCGGTGTGCGTCGTCACCCCGATCTTGGCACCGTGGAATTCCTCGCCTCGGACGTAAAAAAACTCCTGCTGGTCGGCACCGCCAAGCGGGTCTTCATCATCTCGCCCGACAACCCCGCCCTGTTCACACAAACCTTTGCGCGCGCCACAGAAATGGGCAGTCTCTCCCCCGCAGAAGGGAAATCGGTCTACCCGTCCTTTGTGGTCTCGCAGGCTTGGGAAAGCGGACTGGCGCGTTATCTCTGGCTGTCCGCGTTGTTTCTGAACATCGGTTTATTCATTTGGGCGAGCCTCATCATCCCATCCACGCCGTTCGTGGCGCTTGGTCCGCAATTCATTGACGGCGGGTTTGAAAGTGTGCCATCATCGCAGTTGATCATCTTTCCCGTCGCCAGTCTCCTGCTTGCCATCATCGGCTGGATCGCAGGCTTGTATTTCTACCGCTGGGAACGCGAGCGCGTGCTTGCCTTCATCGTCTGGGCTTCCAGCACGTTCAGCAGCCTGCTCTTTTTGCTGGCAGTGCTGTTCATCATCACCACACCGGTATAGTCCGCAGGTTTGAAGGTTGAAAAGTAAAAACCAACCTTCCAACTTTCCAACCTTTCAATCCAATCATGCAGCTTCTCCTCGGTTTTCTTCTCGCGCTCCTCATCGCCTTTCTCGCGTACAAAGCCCGCAGTCTCAACCCAAGCGGGGCTGTCGCCGCCACCTTCACAGGCACCATCATTTTCGGCATCGGCGGCTGGAAGTGGGCGATTCTACTGCTTTTGTTCTTCATCACCTCATCCGCGCTCAGCCGCGCTTTCAAAAAACGCAAACAGAATCTCGATGAAAAATTTTCCAAAGGTCACGAACGCGACGCAGGACAGGTCTTTGGAAATGGCGGTCTCGCCACCATGTTTGCCGCCCTGCATTTCTTCTTCCCCGCATCAGCCCTTCCCTGGGTCGGTTTCGCCGCCGCGCTTGCCTCGGTCAATGCCGATACTTGGGCAACCGAACTTGGTGTGCTGAGCAAGCACCCGCCGCGCTTGATCACAAATCTCTCGAAGATCGTGGAAAAAGGCACCTCGGGCGGAATCTCTCTGGCGGGAACGCTCGCCTCTCTGGCTGGATCAGCGTTAATCGCCTTCTTCGCTTCTCTCTTAGCTGACAACTGGTCGCTGTTCCCGCTGGTCACGTTCGCAGGGTTGGCTGGTTCGCTGTTCGACTCCCTGCTCGGCGGGACCGTCCAAGCCATGTACTACTGCCCCACCGACAAAAAAGAGACCGAGAAACACCCGCTCCACACGTGCGGCACGGAGACCGTCCACATCCGCGGCTGGAAATGGCTGGACAATGACCTTGTCAATTTCTCATGCAGTGCGGCAGGCGTGATCGTATCCATCCTTTTATTTGGAGTCTTACAACTATGACCATTAATTCATCTCCCATCCTCGTCACCGGGGCGAGCGGATTCATCGCCATTCACACCATCGTCCAATTACTTGAGCAAGGATATAAAGTGCGCGGAACGATTCGGTCATTGTCAAAAGAGTCCGAAGTCCGCGAGACGATCGCGAAGTACGTACAGGCAAATGACCGGCTGGAGTTCATGCCTGTGGATTTGAATCAAGATGCAGGGTGGGATGAAGCGGTGAGCGGTGTCGATTATGTCCTGCATGTCGCATCCCCCTTCCCAATGTTCGAGCCGAAGCATGAAGATGAACTCATCATCCCCGCCGTGCAAGGGACATTGCGCGTGCTGAGGGCGGCGCACAAAGCCGGCGTGAAGCGCGTGGTGCAGGTTTCGTCGAATGCGGCAGTTTCGGCGGGGTATAGCGGCGACAACCGCACCTTCACCGAAGCGGACTGGTCGAAGGTCGAGAATAATATCGGTGCGTATTCCAAGAGCAAGACGCTGGCGGAGCGCGCTGCGTGGGAATTCATCAACGGCGCGGAGAATGCACGAAACATGGAAATGGTCGCCATCAACCCACCGTTCGTTTTCGGACCGATCCCCAATAAAAATCTGCCCACTTCTGCGGAGTTGGTCCGTGTCTATTTACACGGTGAAGTGCCCGGCGTTGCGCGCCTGAAAGCGGGGATCGTGGATGTGCGCGATGTGGCGTCCGCCATCCTCCTTGCCATGCAGACGCCTGAAGCGGCAGGGCAGCGTTTCCTGTGCTCGGCGGCAACATTATGGCACAAGGAAATGGTGGACATCCTGCATAACAAATTTGCGCCTTTGGGATACAAGAAAATACCGCGCATGGTCATCCCCGATTTTCTCGTCCGCATGCTGGCGCTGTTCGATAAAAAGATCGCGCAGGTCGTCAGCGGGCTGAACTGGGATTTTGAACTTTCAAATGAGAAAACCAAACGTATTCTAAAATGGAATCCGCGCTCGAAAGAGGAAGCCATCATTTCGATGGCAGAGAGTTTGATCGAGCAGGGGTTTGTATAAACTTGCAGAGGCGACCCGTCAGGATTCATCAGGTTATTTGGTCTCACAGGCGGGTCGCCCCTACTTTGTGCATAAAAAGGAAAACATGAACTACTTACCATCTGAGTCTCGATACAACACCATGCAATACCGCCGTTCAGGTCGCAGCGGACTGAAACTGCCTGCCGTCTCGCT
>CAYPHR010000101.1:0-9503 GCA_964410375.1 uncultured Anaerolinea sp.
CCGAATGCCTGCGCGAGATTCTCCTTCACAAAGACCTGTCCCGCCGCCCCGTAGGCGATCAGCCGATGGTTAAGAAGCATGACAAGGTCGAAGCGCGAGGCGGCGAGGTTCAAATCATGGGTGGAGACGATCGTCGTCACCTGTCTTTCTTTGAGATGATCGAGCAGGCGCAGGGTCGCCTCCTGGGTGGTCATGTCCACGCCGGTGAACGGTTCATCCATCAACAGGATGTGCGGTTCCTGCGCGATGGCGCGCGCCAGGAAGGCGCGCTGCTGCTGACCGCCTGAAAGTTGACCGATGGGATGACCCGCGAGATCCGCGATTCCCATTTGCTCGAGGCTGTTCGCAACCATATGCCTGTCGCGCGCCGACGGACGCTTGAGCCAGCCGATCTGCGCGAAACGCCCCATCATAACCACATCCTCCACCGTGACCGGAAAACGCCAATCCACCTCTTCGCGCTGCGGCATGTATGCAACGCAATCCTGATGCGCGCCAAGCGGCTCGCCGTGGATCAAGATGCGTCCGCTTTGCAATGGCAGCAAGCCGACCAGTGCCTTAAACAGCGTGGACTTGCCCGCGCCGTTCGGTCCGACCACGGCAACGCGCGCGCCATGCGGAATCTGAAACGACAGTCCGCGCAGGATGATCTTTTCGCCGTAGCCGATGTTGATGTTTTGTACTTCGAGACGATGAGGAATATGAGACATGATTTTCGATTTCGGATTTTTATTTACGCATCACGGACGCATCCGCTTTCCTTCAATCTTACTTCAAAGCGTCCACAATGCGGGAGACATTATGACGCATCATGTCGAGGTAGGTTGCGGCGGGCGCTCCGTTCGTCAACGACTCGATGTGCAAGTCAGCCACCACGGTCACGTCAGTTTCGTCCGCGATCTGGTTTGCCATGTTTGCATTTTCCACCTCGCTCAAAAATATGGCAGATGCGCCTGAAGCGCGGATGGCGTTCACCGTTGCCGCAATCTCTTGCGCCGACGCGCTCGAACCGGAACTGAAACTTGCCAGGATCGTATCCACCACCTCAAAGCCATATCGTTCTGCAAAATAGCCAAGCGACTCATGATTGGTCACCAATAATCGTTTTTCAGCAGGGATGGTCTCGACCTGCGCGGTGATCCACGCATCCAACTCTTGTAATTGCGCAATGTACGCATCCGCGTTCACGCGATATATATCCGCACCATCGGGGTCAGCGGAAATCAACCCATCGCGGATATTTTCCACATAGGTGATGACGAGATTCGGATCAAGCCACATGTGCGGGTCGCCCGCCTCGTGACCGTGGTCTTCGCCTGATTCTGCTTCTTCGGCATGATCGTCATCCTCGGCATGTTCCTCCAATTCACGCGGTTCCAATCCATGTGTGGCTTCGATGACAAGCCTCTCGCCGCCCGCATTTTCGATCAGTGACTCGATGAAATGCTCATATTCGATGCCGTTCAGGATCAGAACATTGCTTTCGGCGATCTTCGCCACATCAGACGGGGCGGGCTGGTAGGCATGCGGGTCTGCGCCGATGGGAAGCAGGGATTTCACTTCCGCGCGGTCACCAGCCACGTTCTGGGCAATGTCCGCCAGGAAGGAGGTGGAGGCGAGAATGTTCAAGCCGCCGTCATTGCTTTGAGGGGCAGGTCCGCACGAGGTCAGGATAAGAAGCGAAAGGGCACTTAGTCCAATAATGGTATTGAAAATCTTTTTCATTTGAAACTCCTAAATTTTATCCCCCACTGAGTGAGGGAAGTATGGATTGCGGGAGTTTGCTCCCGTGATTTATTTACACTTGCTGCAAAAGCCGAACAATTGCAGCCAATGTTCCTGGATCTTGTAGCCGGTTTTCTTCGCAATCGAAGCGGTCAATGCATCGAGATCGTCACCTTCAAAGAAGGCGACTTCGCCGCAATTTTTGCATAACAGCAAATGCTGGTGACCGATACCCGCCGAGATGAATGCCTGACAGCCCTGCGGCTGGTGCACGCGCTGAATGAGATGCTGTTCCTCGAGTTTTTCAAGCGTGCGATAGACCGTGACCAGACCCAAAGCGCGATATTTCTTGCGCGCCCTGTCATACACTTCGACAGGGGTTAACGCGTGAGTCGAGCCGTAGACCGCATCCACCACCGCCCGCCGCGCCGCCGTGATGCGGTACCCGTTATCATGTAATTGTTCCAGCCACATTTCAGCAGACATGTCCGCTCTTTTCGGTATTGAAAATCATTTTCAATAATTATAAAGGGGAAAATTCGTGGAGTCAAGGATGTAATCGGGATCATGGCAGCCAATGCGGCATCAATCCTTCGGTAAGGATCACTGCTTCACCTGTACTGCTCATCCACAAGCCGATTTCGGGTTTGTATTGTCCGCGAAGTTTGAATTGCTGGAAAACCAGCGCGCTCCCCCATGGGTCCCAGCGTGGCGAGTTATAGGTGTATTCCGGGTTGTTGGTCACCACAATCCCTTCGAGAAAACCAGGATCGAAGACCCACAAAATCTGTGTAGGCTGATCTTCCCCTGCGCGAAAACCAAGCACAGCGCGATTTTCCAATGATGACCACGCCATCGAATAATAGGAGTGATCGCGGGTGTCATTCAAACCGATCAACGTAAACGATTCGTTCAACGGCAGATCGGCAAGGCGCACCTGTGTCCGCAACCCGTCTTCCTTTTGTTCTATGGTGGTGAACATCAGTTTATTTGAATCGGGCGAGAACGCAATTGGTCCGCCGGTATTGGATGGAAAGATATAATGCTTCCCCTCACTCAAATCCAACAGATTGATCCGGTCAGCAAGCCCATCGAAGGATGCCAATTTATTTGAGTCGGGTGCCCAGGATGGGTTGTATCCCAAAATGGATTGATCCTCGTAGACGGGATTGTTACTGCCGTTTTGCAAATCCAAGACCCAGATGCGCGGCGAACCAAAGGGCAGTCCTGGTCCTGGACCCGCCGCTTCGCGGGCGTAGGCAACGCGCCAGTTGTTTGGTGCAATGGCAGGCGTGGTGCAGCGATCCCTGCCGCAATCAAGCAAAATGGATGCGCCGCTTCCATCTCGAAAAACGCGCCACAAGTCAATACCGCCTTGTTCGTTTGTGCTGGAGAAAATGATGAACTCGCCGCTCTGCGCCGCATCAAATGAAATGACGCGGATGTTTGCATCGGTCAGGCGGATGGGATTCTCGCCTTTCATATCCACCGACCAGATGCCGCTTTCGGAGCCATTTGTGCGGAGGTACACCACACGCGGCTCGCGGACGGTGAACTGCCATGTCTGTTCGGATTTTACTTCGCCGCCGTCCGGGGCAACCAAGCCCGGGATGAGAGTCAACTTGTAGGTGATTCCCAACCCGAAGGGTCGGGGAGAGGCGAAGCGCAGAGTCGTATCGTTGACTTGTTCGAATGTCCCATCATGGGCGGGGTCGAGTTCCACTAGTGTGGAGGCGGTTGCCGCGTCCACTGGTTCGGAGAATGTCAGTTGAATGGTTTGGTACGGACCGACTTCGCCGTTTTCAGGAAGGTTCGCACGGACGCGCACGCCCGCATTTTCACCGATGAAAATGATGAGGGCGACCAGTACAGCCAGTATAAGCAGAATGCCGGTCGCAATAGTATCGAGCGATGCGCGGAGTTTCATGGGAAGAGATACGGCTGGTTGGGGACTGGGACTTCCTGCACGGAGTCGGCGATGATCAACGGCACGCGGCGATCGTTGAGGGTAATGGATTGGATCTCGCCTTTGACCAAAACCCACGAGTCTTGCTGTAGTGCGGCGGCATTCTCCCACTCTGCGGGCATGGCTATGGCGAAGCCATCCGCGGCACAGCAGGAAACGACGAAGCGGCTGACGAAAAATTGATTCGTTTCGAGTTGCTCATCGAAGTAGACGAAGCCAATGACCGATGCGCGCTGCCCGACAAATTGCGCGATGTCTTCCTCGTAGTTGAAGAGTTTGATCCAATCGAGCACATTGCGTTCTTCGGACGGTGTTTCGAATAACTGCGCTGATGAGTCTGCGCTGACAAGCGGGGCGGTGGTGTTGAAGCCCTTGGTGGCAAATGCGGAGGAGTCGAGCGGGCGCGGCGGGATGAGAATGCCGATCAACAGAGGGATAAGCATCATCCATAATGCAGCAGGGGCGGGGGTGTGATCGTGGTCGTGTTCGCCGTCCCGTTCGCGCTGGCGGGAGCGTTTGATCTCGCTAAAGATGATCTGTGCGAGGATGGCAAGCATGACAATTCCGAAGATGGTCAATGGGATAAAGCGGGCGTTTATGTACCATGTCAACTGCCCGTTGGCGGCTTTGGAGGCGAAGAAGATGCTCAAGCCGAGCAGCAAAAGCCCTTGAAAGGAACGTATCATTCTGGATGGCATGGGATGCTCCTACGGCGAAAAATAATTGAACAGCAGACCGGAAAGCAGACTGATCATGAACGGGATGGCAACGATGTAAAAGACCGCGCGGCGTTTGAAGACCTGCAAATACATCATCACGCTTTTGATGTCCACCATCGGACCGAAGACAAGGAACGACAGAATCGAGCCGAAGCTGAACGTGCCAACGAACCCGAGCGCGACGAACGAATCGACGGTGGAGCAGATGGAGAGCAAGACCGCCAGCGCCAGCATGATCAGCACGGAGAGGATCGGTCCGCTGCCGATGGCGAGCAGGACAGATTGCGGGATGAACGCCTGCAACGCCGCCGCCAGCACCGACCCCATCACGAGGAAGCGTCCCATTTCGAAGAATTCATCGGTGGTGATGAGCAGCGCCCTGCGAATCTTCCCGCCAAATGTACCGGATGGATGCGCGTGATCGTGTTCATGCTCGTGAGAGAAATCCAGCGCGGGGCGCAGGATGTTCGCCGCGTCCTTCTCGAAGGAGAAGATGATGCCCGTGATGATGGCAATCGAAATGCTGAGGATGAAGCGCCACAGGAGCATTTGTCCCCAGCCGAAGGCGGCGGCGGTGCTGAGCAGGACAATCGGGTTGATGACGGGAGCCGCCAGCAAAAAGGCGATGCCCGCTGAGAGCGGCAGTCCCTTGCGGAAGAGGCGGCGTGTGAGCGGGATCACCCCGCACTCGCAGACCGGAAAGATCATGCCCATGAACGCGCCGGTCACCGAGGCGGCGACGGGACGCCCCGAGATCCACTTGCTCATCTGGTCGCGGTCGAGGAAGACTTCCACCAGACCTGAAGCAAGCGTCCCGAGGAGAAGATACGGAACGGCTTCCACGAAAATGCCGAGGAAGACCGTCGCAAAGACGTTTGTACGGTCCCACAGCCAGGTGAAAAATCCAGCAGGCAGCATCGCGCCTGCGACAAGGATCAGCACGCCAACAGCGATGAGCAGTACCAGGTTTCGCGGCAAGCGGTTGGGAGTTGTTGTGTTTTCCACACGATGATTATAACCATGAAGGAAATCCAGCAAGAGAAAATAAAAAGACTCTAACTTTTTACGTCAGAGTCTTTTTCATTCTTAACTATGAGAGGCTATTGTCCGCTTTCCACAGGATAGCCATTGGCACGCCAATCGATCAATCCGCCTGCCATGCTGGTGGCGTTGTATCCCGCCGCGAGCAGGATGTCCCGCGCCTCCTGACTGCGGTTGCCGGAGCGGCAGACGACCAGAATCTCTTTGTCCTTCGGCACTTCGCTCAAACGTGCGGGAAGTTGGTCCAACGGAATGAGCGTAGTGTTCGGCGCGTGGTACTCGTCCCACTCCTCCTGTGTGCGGACGTCCAGCACGAATACATCGTCCTGTTGATACATTTCGTACGCCTGCGCCACATTGACTTCGCGCGCCAGCGCGGCATTGCCGCCCGCGGACGCGATCAAATAGACGATCAAGGCAATAAATGCGACCATCGCCAACTGCACAGCAGGCTTCCGCAACGTGGCGGAAAGTCCACTGCGGGAGTTCAGGCTGCTTCTTCTTGTATTTTTTCTTCGTGACATTCTGCCCTCGTATGGATAGATTTTCCCTTCAGACGGGCACGCGTGCGTTATTCTTACGCAAGCGTAAAGTATAAAGGATGCCTACTGGAACGACTTCAACGCCGTCTCAAGGTCGGAATATACCTCGAAAAATGCCGACAAACCGACCACACTCAGCACCTGTTCGACAGCAGGCTGGGGATTCAACAATTTCATCCGTTCGCGCGCAGAGATATCCTGCTGCGGGTTGATCGCGCGGAAGGCAGGTCTGCCTCCATCCTTATTATTAATGGACTGCCCCATGAATATCAACGCCAGCGTATGCAACGCCATCAAACCGGCACTGCTGACATATGGAACCTTGCTCAAGTCCACGAGCAGATTGCGCGTGCCATCATCATAGGCAGCCTGTGCCTTGTCAATCACATCAGTGTAATTCGATGCGTCCACATCGCCTGCGATGTGCATGATCGTAATGCCGTCCTGTGTGGAAAAAGAAAGTTGCATTGGATTCTCCTGATGGTTATCTAAAATTGAACTCTTCAAAATGGATATTCGCCGCCGGGACACCCGCTTCCAGGAATTTCTGTTCGAACGCCTGCACCATCGGCAGCGGACCGCACATATAGATATCATATCCGTGCAGGCTGCCGCCTGCATTGGCGATGACTTCTTCCACGCTCAGCGACCCATCCACGGAAGAGAAGCGGACGCGCGTCTTTAATCGCGGATGCCTGATTCCCACTGCTTCGATCTCATCCACAAAGACGGCTTCTTCGCGGTGTCTGACGGTGTAGTAAAAGTCCACGTCACGGTCAAGACCAGCTTCCAGGTCCCGAATGAACGAGAGAAAAGGCGTCACACCGATGCCGCCCGCGATCCAGATCTGTTTCTGACCGCCCGTCTTGTAATCGAACATCCCATATGCGCCTTCGATGACCGCTTCCGTTCCGGCTTTCAAGTTGGCGAACAGGTGACGGGTGAAGTCGCCGCAGGCTTTGATGGTGAGACGCAAAACATTCTCATTCGGCGCGCTTGAGATCGTGAATGGATGCGACTCGTTCAACATGTTATCTCCAAAAAACCGCACGAACAAAAACTGACCGGCACGATGTTTGGGGATCGGGTCTTTTTGGGGGCGCAAAACCACTTCCGCGACCGATTTGTTCGGGTGATTCACGGCTTCCACCGTGTAAGGGACGTACTTCCTGAGAAATCTGCCGAACACTTCCGTATACAAATAGGAAACGACGCCGATGATGAAAAAGATCTGCACCCAATTGATGGCGATGAATGCGCTCAATGCATTAATGGTCAGCGCATGGATGTATCCCAAAATGAAAAAGATGCCGATGTACCGGTGTAACTTTTTCCACGACTCATAAGTGGGACCGCTCAGCTTGTTCAAGATCGGAATGCGCGGAGCGAGCGTCGGCAGGACGATGGCAACTATTCCCAAGAACGAGATGATCGCCAGATAATTTCCAAGCCGCAGGTTGACCGTCGTAATGGGAACCACCATGAGTTTTACGAACAAGAGCAGAAATGCGCTGGTGGATGTGCGCCGATGCGTCTGGTACATCTTGTCCAGCCCGCCGAAATACGGTTCCGCCCATTTGGGGCGCGCCGACAGGAACAGCGAGAACGACATCAATACAATGACGATGGAGCCGAGCACCTCCCCCACATACGTGCGCAGGAAGTTCTCCCGCCCGTCATTGATCGGCGGAAAGACGATCCACACCGCCACGGTCAGCACCACAAGGATGATAAAAACGATATTTCCAACGTTTCGTTTCATTTCAGTCACCTTTAAATAAGAAACAGCGATGCAGGTTTGCCGCATCGCTGTCAGTGATATGTGTCTAAAAAGATTCGAGCGCTTTTTGCTTGTCCGTAAAAATTTCGAAGAACGCCGAGAACCCGACCATATCCAGCACGCTGACGATCTCAGGGCGCGGATTGAGAAACTTGATGTTATTTGACACGCCATCGCGAGGCTTGTCCATGGACTTGAATGCAGACCACCCCTGTTCGGGATCAGGCGGCGTTTCACCGCGCAAGAGCAGTGCAATGGTATGCAGGGAAACCAACCCTGCGCTGGAGATGTACGTCAACTCTTCCATATCCAGCAGAATGTTCTTCGTGCCGCCTTTATACAACTCCTGGGCTTGTGCGATCAGGTTTTGATAGGTCTGTCCATCCAACTGACCCGCCAGTTTCAGAACGGTCACAGGGACTTTGCCCTGTTCTTGAGAAACGATGATCTGCATACTAGCTCCTCCGAATTTAATGATTACCCAATTATAAACCCGCTTTTCGTTCCAGCCGCGCCAGCCTGTGATCAATTTCACCCAGCCAGTGCCTGCGGATGTACTCAGGCAGGTCCGCCTTTTCCACCGCCTTGCGCGCAGACTTCGCCCACTTCATGGACAACTTCACATCGCGCATTTTGTGCTCATAATATTTCGCCAGTTCGATATGAGCATAGATATGACCCTTCCCCGCAGCCGCCTCCCACAAGCGCACAGCCTGACTCACATCCCCGCGCCTCTTTTGCAGGATGGAAAGCCGCCTCACCGCCACGGCGAAATCTGATTCATCCAACCCGGACTCCAGTCCACGCTCATACAGACGCGCCGCATCGTCCCAGTGACCGAGGTCTTCAAACAGCTTCCCCAGCGCAATAAAATCGAGACCGTGTTCAACCCGTCCATCATAGGGGTCTGCCAGCATTTCACTAACGTGCCCAAGCAAAGCCGCCATTGCCACCACATCCATGGCATTGTGATAGAACACGCCTCCCATCGGACGCGCGTCACCACTGCGCAAATAGTCAAAATACAGCCAGGGGATCTCATAGCCGGGCACTTCCTCCGATGTGCGCGTGAAACCCAGCACATGCTCTTCAAGATACTTCAACGCACGCGAGGGGAGCCGGTCCCGCCATAAACGCCTCGCCAGCGGCAACAGGTCGATGTGGGCAAAATCCTTGAATGGCGCAGGGATGCGGTGCAGTGAGTAACGCGTCCGCAACAAAGGCGCATCGAAGGATTTGCCGTTGAAGGTCACCAATCCTTCGCATGGCGCAAGGAAATGGATCAACGCTTCGAGCATGGCAGGTTCTTCAGACGGATCGCGCAGGAAAAATTGCTTGAGCACGAATGTATCGTCCACAAAACGCGCCGCGCCGACGAGGAAGGCATACGTGCCTGTGCCGCCGGAGACACCGGATGTTTCGGTATCGAGAAACGCGAACTTGCGGATCGGCATCTCCGCAATGCGCGAATCGTTCGCCCATTGCGATATCAATGAAAGCGGAAATCTGGAATAGGGGGAAATGGTTCCGTGCAGATAGTCTTCTTTGAAGACCTGTTCGGAGACGAAGGCTTCCCCGCGCGGGGTGGGGAAAAAAGTCCCAGCCACGACCGATTCAATGGAATGGCTGGCAGGTTCGGGCTTGGAAAGATGCGAAGTCCCTGTCTTTACGCCCAGGGACTTCAGTTTGTCTGCAAGCGAGGGCATGCAGTCTATTTTATCGCTAAATGG
>CAYPHR010000102.1:0-9348 GCA_964410375.1 uncultured Anaerolinea sp.
ATTCAAAATTTCCTCTACCCCAAATGCATCGGCATAATGACATGCAGGAAATCATCGTCACCTACGGGGCGGACCACACCCGGCGCATTCGATGCAGATGTTTCCAGCGCCACATTCGGGGTGCGGATGACTTCCAGCGCCTCACGCAGGAACTTGACATTGAACGCGATCAACACACTTCCACCGTCCACGGTCGCTTCGACGATGGTCTCATTCTTGCCGGTCTCCTCGGATGTGGCGGAAATTTCCACTTCGCTGGGCTGCATCTCACCGTTCGCCTGCTTGATGTCCAGCCGCGCCACATTCGAACCTTCACGGGCGAAGATCTCCGCCTGCTTGCAGGCTTTGAGCAATGCCGCCGTAGACACGAGCGTACGCGACTTATAACTGCGCGGAATGATCTGGTGGTAATCCGGGAAGGTCCCGTCGATCAACTGCGACACCACTTCCACATCCTTTACACGGAAAAGCACCTGTCCGCGATTCTTCGGGATGACCATGTAGATCGGCTCTTCGCCGTCCGATGCGACGCGCGCCAATTCGTTCAACGCCCGCGCGGGGATGATGACATTGACCGGCTGCTGCACCGCCTGAGACAACTGGGCTTTGCGCACCGAAAGCCGGAACCCGTCCGCCGCCGCCATCGTAACCTTGTCCTTTTCCACGTTCATCAACACGCCCATCAACACGGGACGCGCTTCATCCGTCGAAGCCGCAAATGCCACCTGATGGATCATTTCCTTGAAATCCGCCACGTTCAATTGCACCGCGCTATCCATTTCGGGCGTGGGCAAAGGCGGAAATTCCTGCGCATCGATGCACTTGATGTCGTTATTGGATGTGCCGCCTTTTAAATGCAGGTTCTGGGTTTTCAGATCAAGTGTCAACTGCACCTGATCCCCGGGCAAGGTGTTGACCAGATCCGAAAATGTGCGCGCCGGTACCGTTGTCGAGCCTTCCTCGTCAACCCGTGCTGCGATCCAACAAGTGATACCCAACTCAAGATTGGTGGCGGAAAGCCGTAAACGACCCTCGTCGGTTGCGATCAAAATATTCGATAAAACAGGCAGGGTACTGCGCGGCGAGACGGCGCGTGAAACAATGCCCAAACCGCGTGCAAGATTTTCTTGAAGGACAGTTACTTTCATGGTGTTCGCCCTCGGTTTCGTGGAATGATTTTTAAAAGTATATCATTAAGACGAAAGTAGGTCACGCTTTAAGCGTGACCTACAATGTTAGAACCCTGTCACCATCGAAACACCCAGCATCGTCAACATGAACAACAATTGACATGCGAACAACGCCGCAAATATATAGGCAACGTACGCCCACACCGGCGTGATCCGTTTTGGAGATTGCGGGCGGAGCTCCTGTCCTTCTGCAATGGACTTCGCGGAATCAGCCGCCTGCCCAAAATCATTCATCCAGAACACGCCCGCCGCCTCATCATTGACGATAAGCCTGTTCCCGTTAAAGGAGCGGATCCACGCCTCGACATTTTTCGGCGGATCCACCGCCAGCGACGCAGGCAGGATGATCGCATCCGCCTGTACATCCTTCGCAAGTTTTTCACCAGCATTGACCACCGTCAATTGCAGTTTCGGTGCGCGCTTGGCAAACACAGCTCTGACAGCCTCGCCGAATTTTCCATCATGGTCAAAGACCAACACATGGAATTGGGACTGCTTCTCCTCCAGGGCATCAGCGCGGGCTGCGCTGTCTTTTCGCAGTGCAGAGAGATGATAGAGCAACAGCACAACGAAGAGTATAAGCACCTGGAAGGTATTCAGAACGGAATTAACAATATTATCTGCAGCACCGCCAAGCGCGGCGTTGATCAGCAGGAAGATCAACCAGCCCGCCCATATCATCCCGCCGATGACCGCGGCAAACAACACGATGTACAAATACGTTTTGCGGATCACCGACCGCCGGGCATGATCGCCCTCATCGGATTCCGCCAATGCCTGCGTTTGCATCGGGCGCCATGTCACCAGCCAGAGCGGCAGTCCTGCCGCTAGAAATGCCAAGGCACTGGAGATCTGAGTCCGAAATCCGCCGCTCCCTAAGTAGGCTCTTTCAGTCAGCAGGTCCACAACCACTGAAAGCAGGGCTGCGACTGCAAAGAATGTTGCTGCAAGACCAATGAGGGAGAGGATATAGAAATAAAGCCTTTGTTTTCCAGCACGGCGAGGTGCATTTTCATCGAATACGAATTGCTGGTTGAGCCACTTCCCAAAGTATGCCCAGATGACAGCGAACGGCAATCCAATGGAGATCGGACCGCCGATACCCTGTAAAAATTCCACCCAGGGTTTATTCTCGCCGAGAAGCTGGATCAGGATCAGATAGATCAGGTTTCCGCCCGCGGTGAGCACGATCACCACGCCGCCAAGCGAAAGCAGATAGAGAATGCCGAGGCGGAGATAAGACTCCCGTTCGGAGGGATCCGCCAACCCGTCCTGAAGGATGCGCCAGGCATAGATCCAGATCGGCGTTCCGATCACGAGCAGCGCGATCGCATTGATCACAGTCTCCCGTCCGACCGATCCAAGGACTACGCTGATGGATAACGTGAAGGCGTAGTTCAATGCCTGCTGCGCGCCATAGACCGTCATCAGCAGACCGTACAGCATCCAGATAAATCGATAGATGCGGCGGATCTCTGCATAGTTTTCAGTTTCACTAAGCGTGCGCCATTCGCCTTTGAGGATGTTCCAAAAATATGCGGCGATGAGCAGGTTGATGACGATGGCGATGAGGTTGTCGCTCCACGTTTGCGAACCGCCGACAATGGCACGGGTGGTAAAGAGGTCTGCCGCGGAGAGGAAGATGCGGTCGACCAATGCGAGTGTATTTTGAACAACCGGGATGAGCGTGCCGAGCAGGATGCCGTATAAAAAGACAGCGCGTACCGAGGATGTTTTCTCTTCATCATCCTGCGCGGACGTGCGCTGCGCCCACAGCCAGTGAACGAGGAAGATCGGCACGCCGACGAGGATCAGCGCCAGTGCCTGTGCCAATGTGGATGCGCTGTCCACGACCTGCCCGGCGTTGAACACCGAACGGAGCAAGCCGATCATGCCCCATAGCACCACTTCGACACTGATAAAGGCAACGGCATAAAAGTAAAGACGGCGAATGGTTTTCATAAGGTCACTTTCTATCATTGCGTACTTTTCGCAATGACATGAAATTAAGGCTTATACGGTTCCTGATACCAGCTAAAGTCCCAGAAGTTGTACGGCATGGAACTTAACTTCCACATGCCGTTCTGCTGAACCAATAAAGCGCGATCGGAGCTTGAATAACGGCTGGAGAAAGGATCGGTATTTGGATAATAGATGGAAAGCGAAACAACCGCCTCGTCATCGTGAATGTCAGCCGAGCCGACGTCCACGCCCACATCACCGGGGTTGACCATGCCATTGAAAAAAGAGCGGCGGAACGCTTCATAGGTTGGTTTGTGTTCGAGATCGGCGAGATATCCGTATGCCTTCTGGTAATCCCTGTTCAACACCGCCAGCACATAATTATGCACGACGCCCTCGGGCGTCGTCTCCGCGACATACTCGCGTTTATCCTGCCGCGTGAAGAACAATCCAAGCGCCAGCAGGATGAGCACACCAATGCCGATCAGAATACCTGTCAGAAATTTATCCTGTTTCATAAATGCCTCCAATTCCGGCTTAACTGTACTCCAAAATGACGAAAAAAACACCCGAAAAGTTTCACAAACAACGCCCCTGCTTTGATATACTTACCCCATCATTCATCAAGGAGAATCCAAATGACCGTTTCCGCACCCCGCTGGGACCTGACCAACGTCTATCCCTCGCTTGATTCAAAACAGTTCAAGACCGCCATCAAGACCTTCAAGAAACAACTCGATGAGCTCGATGCCTTCTTCAAGAAAGCCGCCAAAGCAGATTCCAAAACCGACCCGAAGAAACTCGGCAAGATCCTCGGCGAATCCGTGGAGCGCTTCAACGCCCTCTTTGAGTTGTCCGGCACCATTGGACCTTTCGTCTACTCATACATCTCCACCGACTCGCGCAACAAGGAAGCCATGCGCATCCTCTCCGAGTTTGAGCAGATGAACGTGCAGACCAGTATGCTCAATACCCGCTTCACCGCTTGGGCGGGAAAACTTGGCAAAGCCGCCATCAAAAAAGCAGTGAAGACCAATCCTGCCGCCAAGGCACACGAGTTCATCCTGCTCGAAGCGGCGGAACAATCCAAATATCTGATGAGCGAAGCGGAGGAAGCCGTCGCCGCCGAATTGACGCTCAGCGGCGGAAACGCCTTCGGCAAACTGCAGGGGACGATCACATCTCAAATGACCGTGGACTTTGAACTCGACGGCAAATCCCAAAAGATGCCGATGCCCGCGCTCATCAACCTGCGCTCGCACCCCGACGAAGCCACCCGCCGCCGCGGATACGAAGCCGAGAACAAAGCCTGGGAAGGCGTACAGGAAACCCTCGCCGCCTGTCTGAACGGCGTCAAGGGCGAAACGCTCGTGCTCGACAAGAAACGTGGACGCGAAGATAACCTCCACGCCTCCATCGATTCGGCACGCATGGACCGCGCCACGCTCGAAGCCATGCTCGGCGCAATGAAAGATTCCTTCCCCATGTTCCGCCGCTATTTCAAGCACAAGGCAAAACTGCTTGGCAAGAAAAAACTCGCCTGGTGGGACCTCTTCGCTCCGATGGGCAAGACCGACAAGGTCTATTCATGGAATGAAGCGCGCGATTTCATCGTGGAGAACTTCAACAAGTTCTCGCCCGATCTCGGCGCCTTTGCCCGGCGCGCCTTCGACAGCAACTGGATCGACGGCGAACAACGCGAAGGCAAACGCGGAGGCGCGTTCTGCATGGGCTTGGACGGAGTGAAGGAAAGCCGCATCCTCGCCAATTTCGACGGCTCATTCGATCAGGTCAGCACGCTGGCGCATGAGCTTGGTCATGCCTTCCACAATGAATGCGCCTATCAGGCAGACAAGACACCGCTCCAACAGCAAACACCGATGACCCTTGCAGAAACCGCTTCGATCATGTGCGAGACCATCGCCACCGAAGCCGCCCTCGAACAGACCACCGACAAGCAGGAAGTGCTTGCCATTCTCGAAGCGCAATTGAACAATGCCTCGCAGGTGGTGGTGGACATTTACTCGCGCTACCTGTTCGAGAAGGAAGTCTTCGAACGCCGCGCCAAAGCCGAACTCGCCGCCGACGAGATCAACGACATCATGGAACGCGCGCAAAAAGCCACCTATGGCGACGGTCTGGATGAGAAGTTCCTCCAGAAATACATGTGGACGTGGAAACCACACTACTACTCCGCCGGCTTCTCGTTCTACAACTATCCGTATGCCTTCGGTCTGCTCTTCGCCACAGGCTTGTACGCCATCTACCAGAAGCGCGGCGCGGAATTCGTGCCTGCTTACAAGGAATTGCTCGCCTCCACGGGCGAAGCGCCCGCCGCGGAACTCGCCGACAAGTTCGGCATCAACATCCGCACCAAGAAATTCTGGGCAGACAGCCTCGCCATCATCGGCAAGCGCGTGGACCGCTACTGCAAGTTGTAATTGAAACTGTAAGGGCGACCCATCCGTCGAATGCAAGGAACATTGATGGATGGGTCGCTCTATTTTTATACCAACGAGGAGAGAGATGAAACCATACAGACCCCTTTTGGCGGTTACGATCCTTGTGCTTGCCGCGCTTGCATGCCAGGCGCTCGCGCCGTCCCAGACACAGAGCAACACCATCCCGCGCACCGACGCCGATGTGCCGCGTATCAGCGTCAGCGAAGCAAAAGCCGCACTGGATGCTGGATCAGCCATACTCGTAGATGTGCGAAGCGTGGAATCCTACGCCGCAGGTCATGTCGCCGGGGCAATGTCAATTCCCTTGTCGCTTATTGAAACCAGCGTCAACGACCTGTCGCTCGAAAAGGATCAGTGGATCATCACATACTGCACCTGACCGCAGGAACAGACGAGCGCCCGTGCGGCGTTCCTCCTGCTGACGAACGGCTACACCAACGTGCAAGCCATGCTGGGTGGATTTGAAGCCTGGCTGAACGCCGGATATCCAACACAGCCATAAACGATGACGAACCCGCCTCGTGTCACCCCTTGGGCTGGTTCAACAGCCCCAACCGAATCCACCCTGCGGCAATTGATGGCGGACGAGGGTCTCGATCCATATTCCTGGTCGAATGGACCGTTTGACACCTACTCTGCGCACTCGCACGGCTACGACAAGGTCATCTACGTCGTAACCGGAAGCATCACGTTCGGGTTGCCGGAATTGGGTCAATCGCTCACGCTGAAAGCGGGAGATAGATTGGACCTGCCCGCGGGCGTAGTACACAATGCCACTGTCGGCGCGGAAGGTGTGGTCTGCTTGGAGGGACATAAATAAACCGCAGGGGTGGCGCTATGCGTCGCCCCTGCAAAATTACGAAAACGCCTGAAGCCCCGTTTGCGCTCTTCCCAAAATCAACGCATGGATGTCATGCGTGCCTTCATACGTATTGACCGATTCCAAATTCATCACATGACGGATGACGTGATATTCATCCGAAACGCCGTTGCCGCCGTGCATATCGCGGGCATGACGCGCGATCTCCAACGCCTTACCACATGAATTTCGCTTGACGAGCGAGATCATCTCCGGGCTGGCTTTATCTTCGTCGATCAAGCGTCCCACACGCAGCACAGACTGTAAGCCGATGGTGATCTCTGTCATCATATTCGCCAGTTTCAGCTGGATCAATTGAGTTGCTGCCAGCGGACGCCCGAACTGCGGACGGTCGAGCGTGTATTGCCGCGCCGCATGCCAGCAGAATTCCGCCGCGCCGAGTGCGCCCCATGCAATGCCGTAACGCGCCTTATTCAAACATCCGAACGGACCCTTCAAGCCTTTGACTTCCGGGAAGATATTTTCTTCGGGGACAAAGACCTCGTCCATCACGATCTCGCCCGTGGAACTGGCGCGCAGGCTGAATTTGCCTTCGATCTTCGGCGCGGAAAGCCCCTTCATGCCTTTTTCCAAAATAAAGCCGCGGATTTCACCGTCCAATTTTGCCCACACGACAAAGACATCTGCAATCGGGGAATTGGTAATCCACATCTTGTTGCCGTGAACAATGTAGCCGCCGTCCACTTTTTTGGCGCGGGTTTCCATACTGGCGGGGTCGCTGCCATGATTCGGCTCGGTCAGCCCGAAACAGCCAACCCATTCCCCGCTGGCAAGTTTTGGGAGATATTTCTTGCGTTGTTCTTCCGTGCCATATGTGAAGATGGGATACATCACCAGCGACGATTGCACGCTCATGGCGGAACGGTAACCGCTGTCCACTCGCTCGACTTCGCGGGCGATCAGTCCATAGGCGACGTGGTTCAAGCCTGCGCCGCCGTATTCCTCGGGAATGGTGGCGCCAAGGAAGCCCATGGCGCCCATTTCGGTCATGATCTCGCGGTGGAAGATTTCCTGCCGGTTCGCTTCGAGGATGCGCGGCATGAGCTTGTCCTGACAGTAGCGGCGGGACGCATCACGGATCATGCGTTCCTCGTCGGTCAGTTGGTCGTTGAAAAGCAGGGGGTCGTCCCATTTGAAGGTTGGTTTTGACATGGTTGCCTCTGGTAGCGATTGATGTGGGGTGATTGTATCAAATATCACAGGAGAAAATGTTTGGAGAGCAGGATCAGGTTTCGGCTGGGCGTGAGGCGGAGCGTCAAAAAAGGATGCACCCGTTCAGGCGCATCCTTTTCTTTGATCACATATTTCGACTTGTAAATTACGCGCTTCCGGTCAACCAGCCGCGGAGTTCCATGGCTTTCACTACGCGGTCAATGGCGACCATGTAGGCTGCATCGCGCATGTAAACCTTTTCGGAGGCGCTGCGTTCGAGCACGGCGTTGAAGGCGGAGGTCATCTTCTGGTCGAGCTTTTCGAGGACTTCTTCCTTGCTCCAGTAGAAGTTCATGTCGTTCTGCACCTGTTCGAAGTAGGAGGTGGTGACGCCGCCGGCGTTGCAGAGGAAGTCGGGGATGTTGAAGATGTTGTTCTTCTGGAAGTATTCGTCGGCTTCGGGGGTGGTGGGACCGTTCGCGCCTTCAGCAACGATCTTCACGTTCTTGGAGATCTTCTTGACCGTATCGGCATTGATCTGACCTTCCAGCGCGGCGGGAATCAACACGTCGGCTTCGAATTCGATCCATTTGTCGCCGTCGCTGACTTCGTAACCGGCATCCATCGCCTTTTGCTTGTCTACGGTTCCATACTGGTCTACGATCGACATCAGGAAGCGCGGGTCAATGCCGCCCTTCTTGCTATAGGTGTAGGCTTTCTTATCGTGGCGGTCGTAACAGGAGACGCAGGCGACCGATCCGCCCAGCATTTCGACGAAGCCGATTGCCGCATATTGCGAGACGTTGCCAAAGCCCTGCAGCGCCGCAACGGATTTTGTTGAGTCCAAGCCGAGGTGCTTCATTGCCTCGCGGACGGTGTAGATGACGCCGAAACCGGTGGCTTCGGTGCGACCAAGCGAACCGCCTCCGCCTACGGGTTTGCCTGTGAACACACCCGGGGTATATTCGCCCACGAGACGGGAATACTCGTCCATCATCCAGCCCATCATCTGAGGGGTGGTGCCGACATCGGGAGCGGGCACGTCATTGCGCGGACCGATGTTCTTCCACATCGCGCGTACCCAGCCGCGGCACAATTCTTCTTTTTCACGGACAGACAGTGTGGAGGGATCCACTACGATGCCGCCTTTGCCGCCGCCCAGCGGGATATCCGCCACAGCGCATTTCCAGGTCATCCATGTGGCGAGTGCACGAACCGTGTCCAGCGTCTCGGCGGGATGGAAGCGGATGCCGCCCTTGTTGGGTCCGCGTGCATCGTTGTGTTGAACGCGGAAGCCTTGAAAGACTTTCAGGGAACCATCGTCCATGCGTACGGGGATGCGGAAGGCATATTCACGCATGGGCCAGCGCAGCACTTCTGAAACGCCGGAATCGAGCTTCAGCATCTTCGCTACGCCGTCGAATTGTTTCTGCGCCATTTCAAAGGCATTAATTTGTCCTGACATGATGTTCTCCTAGGTAGGTTGTAGAGAAAAATATAAGCGGGCACCCCGGACGGGGTTGCCCGCTCTTAAGCACAGTGTATGTCAACTTGCCGGGTCATACGATTAATCCTATTAATCACAATCGCCCTCGAACTTTACACGATTATTAAAGCCGCGTCAATATGACAAAAATCCGCTTATTTTCGGTAAAAAATGACGGATTCTGATGAATATAACCCCGTCCATTCGTGAAAGGTT
>CAYPHR010000103.1:0-9343 GCA_964410375.1 uncultured Anaerolinea sp.
GCACGGGGGCGCGCGTCCTCGCCACGTTTGCGCCGAACGAAACGCCACGCCGCTACATCCCCGTCAGCGACCAGAACCCGCAGCACATCCCTGCCAGCCTTGTCAACGCCGTCATCGCCGCCGCCGACGCGGACTTCAACCGTCACGCGGGCTTCACGCTCGAAGGCATCACCGACCCGTACCAACACCCCACGCTCGCGCAAAAACTCGTCTCCGGTCTCCTGCTCTACGACGAACCGCCCAGCCTCCGCCGCGCCGTCCGCGAGCGCATCCTCGCCGCGCAGGTCACCGCGCAATTCGGGCGCGCACAGGTCATCGAGTGGCATCTCAACAGCGCCGACTTCGGGGTCCGCGCCTTCGGGGTCGAAGCCGCCGCGCAGTTGTACTTCGGCAAACCCGCCGACCAACTCACCCTCGCCGAGTCCGCGATACTGGCGGCGGTGGGCGAATCTCCCGCGCTCAACCCGCTGGACGCCCCGCAGGTCGCCATTCAACGCGGGCGCGAACTGCTGTATGTGATGAACGACCTCGGACTCGCTCCCACCTCTGAAGTGGAATCCGCGCTGCTGGTGACTCCCGCCTTTGCAGCCGCGCCGCAGACTCCGCCCCAGGTTGCCCCTGCCTTCGTCAACCTCGTCCTCGCCCAATTGGATTCGTCCATCCCCCGCACGCGGCTCGAACGCGGCGGCATCAACATCATCACCACGCTGGACTACGACCTGCAAACGCAATCCGCCTGCACAACGGAAGTCTACGCCGCGCGTTTGGCTGGGACTCCCGACCCCGAAATCAATTGCGACTCGGCGCGTTTATTGCCGTCCCTGCCGCCTGCGGTGACGTTTGAAGATTCATCCGCCAGCGCGTTGATCCTCGACCCGAAGACGGGACAGGTTCTGGCGCTCGTCGGAGAAACCATCCGCGGAGAATCAACTCCGCTGGTCAGCCCGCACAAGCCTGGGTCAAGTCTCGATGCGTTCGTCTATCTGACGGGATTCACCCGCGGCTTGAGTCCCGCCTCGTTGACGTGGGACATCCCCCAAGAGTCGAACATCCAAAACTTTGACGGCATCTTCCACGGACCCGTCCGCTTGCGGGTTGCGCTGGCGAACGATTATCAAGTGCCCGTTGAGACGTTGAAGGCGCAAATGGGTATCGAGAACGTGCGGCAGGTCGAGTCGTCGTTTGGGATCGAGTTGGATGCAGACATAACCATGCTCGACCTCGCGGGCGCGTATGGCGTGTTCGCGGCGCAAGGCGTGTATTTCGGGCGGGACGTGAACGATGATTTCACGCCCATCACCGTGCTGCGCGTGGAGAGCGTGGACCGCGGCGTGCTGCTCGATTGGTCGCTGCCGCAGGCGCGGACGGTGGTGACACCCGCGATGGCGTATGTGATGACGCATGTGCTCAGCGACGAACCCGCGCGCTGGGAGACGTGGGGCAGGCAGAACCCGCTGGAGATTGGCAGACCCGCGGGCGTTAAGGTCGGGCAGACGGTGGATGGCAGTGATGCGTGGGTAGTCGGGTACACGCCTTCGCATGTGGTCGTCACTTGGACGGGTGTGCGCGGCGATCTTGAATCACTATCGAGTGAACAGAAGGGGGTAACTCCCCGTTTCCCCGCCGCGCTGTGGAATGCGCTCATGCAAACCGCCTCCGCGAACCTCCCGCCCGACGGCTGGACTCTTCCGCAAGGTGTGGCGGTGATGACGGTCTGCGACCCATCGGGTTTACTGCCAACGCGCGAATGCCCCAATTTGGTGACCGAAGTTTTCCTGACGGGCAGTGAACCGACGCAAGCCGATACCTTATTCCGCGAGTTTTCGATCAATCGCGAAACGGGTCTGCTTGCCACCGTCTTCACCCCGCCCGAATTGATTGACAACCGCGTCTTCATGATGATTCCCGAAAACGCGCGTGCGTGGGCGCAGAATGAAGGTCTGCCCGTGCCGCCCAGCGCTTATGACGCCATCCAGCCGCCGCCGTTCAACCCAAACGCGAACATCACCGCCCCGCAGTTATTTGCAGATGTGAACGGCGTGGTGCGCATCATCGGCACGGCAGCGGGGGATGATTTTCTCTATTATCGTGTGCAGGTCGGCAGGGGCTTGAATCCGCAGGTGTGGATTCAACTTGGAAGCGATTCGTTCGAACCTGTGGAGAACGGTCTGCTGGCAGAGTGGGATACAAGCGGACTTAGCGGTCTGTATGCGGTGCAATTGGTGGTTGTGCAGAACGATCAGGTGGTTAACACTGCTGTCATTCAGGTGACGATTGGCGAGTAGTATTTATTTTCAATTCGGTATAATGGTGAAAAATGACCATCTCCCTCATCCCCGCCTCTGACTTTCCCATCCCCACCCTCGCGGACTTGATGACCCGCAGTGTCGAAGGCTACTTCGTCCCTGTCAACGTCACGGACATGGCGCTTCATGCCATGATCCGCCGCGATGGCATTGATTTGACTGCGAGCCGTGTTTTGATGAAAGACGACAACCAAGTTGGCATTGCTTTTATCGCCCGCCGCGGTTGGACGAGCCGGCTGGCGGCGATGGGCATCACGTCGGATGCCCGCAGCGGCGGCGTAGGGACGTGGGCGATGGAGAAACTTATCGAAGAGGCAAAAGCGCGCGGCGAAAAGGAAATGGTGCTCGAAGTCATCGAGCAGAACACGGCGGGCGTGAAGTTGTATGAAAAGGTCGGCTTCAAAAAGATCAGGCGCCTGGTTGGGTACAAACTCGAAAACCCGCAATCCGAGTCCGCGCACAATTTGGAAGAGATCGATATCCGCGATCTGGCGCGACAGGTTACGTATCACGGCATGAAAGACCTGCCGTGGCAGCTCTCCGGCACCAGCATCGTACAGCACACGCCGCCGTCACGCGCCTTCCGTCTCAACGATGCCTACTGCCTCATCAGCAATCCCGACGCAACCGACGTGGCGATCTCGTCGGTGTTGGTCAAAGCCCGCTCACGCGGAGCAGGCTTGAGCGCAGTCCTGCTGCGCGCGCTCTTCGCAAAATTCCCGAACAAGATCTGGCACGTCTCGCCCATCTACCCCGAAGAGATGGGGTTCATCTTCGAGCAGGTCGGCATGGTGCGCGAGTCGCTTTCTCAATGGCAAATGTCGCGCGCGTTGTAAGACAAATGCCCTGTATGGGGATAAAATAGGGGCATGAAACTTGCCGCCCTTGTCCCCATGCGCCATCACAGCCAGCGCGTGCCGGGGAAAAACTACCGCCCGCTCGCGGGCAAGCCTCTCTTCCAACACATTTTGGAAACGCTGAATGCCGTGCCCGAAATCGACACGATCATCGTGGATACGGACTCCGAACCTGTGATGGACGGCGTGCGCCGCCTCTTCCCTACGGTCAACCTGATCCCCCGCCCCGGGCATCTCCGCGCCGACGACGTTCCCATGAACGACATCCTGCTCCACGACACCGCGCAGGTAAAAGCGGATTTTTACCTGCAAACGCACTCCACCAATCCACTGCTCGAAGCTGAAACCATTTCGCGCGGAATAAAAAACTTTCTTGCGGAATATCCGAAATATGATTCATTATTTTCGGTCACACGTTTACAAACCCGCCTGTATTTTCAGGATGGACGCGCCATCAATCACAATCCGCTTGAGTTGATCCAGACGCAAGACTTGCCGCCCGTGTACGAAGAGAACTCTTGTATTTACATGTTCACACGTGAAAATCTTGAACGCAAAAAACATCGCATCGGTGATAGTCCGCTGATGTTCGAGATCGACGCCGACGAAGCCTGGGATATCGATGAAGAACTCGATTTCGAGATCGCTGATTTCCTGATGAGAAAGCGGCGATAAGCCCATCCGTGAACCATGCAGAAATTTAGAGAAAAACTCGGCTTGTTCTGGTCTGGCGCCCTGCTGATCTTGGTGATCGCAGGGATCGCTTATTTGCCTTTGGTGAGCCGGATCGGTTATCTCAACGATGACTGGTACCTGATGTATGACATGCAGGTCAAGGATGCCGGTTTCTTCCACGAGATATTCGGCATTGACCGTCCCGGGCGCGCGTTGGCGATGATCCCGCTGTTTTCGCTGTTCGGGTTCGACCCGTTTTGGTATCACCTGAGTGCATTCCTGTTTCGCGCTTTTGGCGGCGTCTTTGTCTATTGGACGATGCGTATGTTGTGGGGGGAACGCCGGAATCTTTTCGCATTGGTCACCGGAATGCTGTTCGCAATTTACCCGGGTTTTCTGTCCATGCCAAACGCGATCGACTATCAATCGCACATCCTTGGCTTGTTTTTAGCGACGCTCTCGGTGGCATTGACGGTCAGATCGGTTTTGACGGTTGAGCGCACGCAGAAAATCTTATTGATTGCGGGTTCCATTCTGACGGGTTGGGGCTATCTAAGTCAGATGGAATATTTTGTGGGAATCGAAGTTTTCCGTTTTGCGTGCATCGCTTTGCTGATGTGGCGTACACAGGGAGAAAATTTCCGGCAGAAGGCGGGGAAGATCGTTTCTGCCAGTTTGCCTTTCCTGCTCATCGCGGCGGGATTCCTTGTTTGGCGGCTGTTCTTCTTTGAATCCGAGCGCCGCGCCACGGATGTGGGAGCGCAGTTATCGCAATTTTTATCCTCGCCCATGACAGGTCTATGGTGGCTGAATTATCTGATCCAGGATTTTTTTACGGTGACGCTGGTGGCATGGAGTTTGCCGATGTATCAACTGGCGTTTCCCATGCGTTTAAAGGATATGGCGGCAGGGAGTGCACTGGCAATTGTTGCGGCGACGGCATTGTTATACGGGATCCGTTGGGTGGGAGGTAAATCGTCAGAAACTGATTCAGGCTCCGATACGGGCAGGATGCGCGAAACGCTGTTCATCAGTCTACTCACCATGGCGGGCGGATTGATCCCCGTCATCCTTGTCAATCGGCACGTCACCTTGCCCGATTATTCGCGTTATTCGCTGATCGCTTCCATCGGCGCGGTAATGCTGCTGGCGCTGCTCATTGAGGGCATTGCGCGGCGCGGCACACAGATCGCAGTGCTGGGCATACTTGTTTCCATCGCGGCGCTGACCCATTACGGCAACACGATTCGTTATGCCTACGAAACCGAAGCGACGCGCAATTTCTGGTGGCAGGCGGCATGGCGCGCACCGATGATCGAGGAAGGCGTGACGCTGCTTGCGTCATATCCCGGCAGTTCATTGAGCGAGGATTATTTCATTTGGGGACCGGCGAATTTCATCTATTATCCTGAAAAACAAAACAATGTGCCTGTAGTGGTGAAACTGCCCGCCGCCGTGTTGAACGGCGAAACGGTCAATAAAGTTCTCACAAATGGAAGCATTGAGACGCCTTTGCGGCGCGGTAATTATCTGGAACGCGATTTTGGGAATATTTTGGTGATGATCCAATCCCGTTCGGATACATGCGTGCGCTTCATCGACGGGGATGCGCCGGAACTCTCCCCCATGGATGCCGAACGGCTGGTACTGGTCGCGCCGTACTCGCGCCTGGACGCTGTAATCACGGATGGCGAGTCGCCAACTCCGCCTGTGGCGGTGTTTGGCGCGGAGCCGGAGCGTGGTTGGTGCTATTATTATCAAAAAGCGGACCTTGCCCGCCAACGCGGTGATTGGGAGCAAATTCCCTTGTTGCATAAAGAGGCGCTTGAGAACGGATATTATCCCAACGACAGTTTGGAGTGGATGCCATTCTTTCAAGCGTATGCGATGCTGGACGATGTGGAACGCCTGCGCGAGATGACGCGCATCATCGTCTCGGATAAGTTTCTGCGTGTTCAAGCCTGTAACAATATGACGAAGTTCGCGGAGCGAGAAAACTTGTCTGCTGAAATGGAAGAGTTCATTCAAAAAAGGATTTGTGAGTAATAATGCCAACCGTATTGATGACCGCACCGTACATGATCCCCTTTCTTGACCGTTTCCGCCCTGTGCTGGCGGAATACGGCATTGAGCTCATTGTCCCGGATGTGCGGGAGCGCATGGAAGAAGCAGACCTGTTGAAGTATGCCGGTCAATTCGACGGCACGATCTGCGGCGATGACCGCTATACTGCGCGCGTAATCGAAGCCTGCGCCCCGCGTTTGAAGGTCATCTCCAAGTGGGGGACGGGCATCGATTCAATCGACGCCGAGGCTTGCTCCCGTTTCAACGTCAAAATTGGTCGAACGCTGAATGCGTTTACCACCCCCGTTGCGGATACTGTCATCAGTTACATGCTCGCCTTTGCCCGCCGAACGCCGTGGATGGATGCGGCGATGAAGCGCGGTGAATGGGAGAAAATTCCCGGCAAGGCATTGAGCGAATGCGTTTTAGGCGTGATCGGTGTCGGTACCATCGGCAAGGCGGTCACGCGCCGCGCGCGGGCGTTCGGCATGAAAATCTATGGCACAGACATTGTGGAGATCGACCATGTCTTCGTCACAGAAACCGGCATCGAGATGACGGATCTCGAACATCTGTTATCGAATTCCGATTTTATTTCCATCAACTGTGACCTAAACCCGACATCCCATCATCTCATCAATGCGGATACACTCGCGAAGATGAAATCCACAGCAGTGCTGATCAATACTGCGCGCGGTCCCATCGTGGAGGAAAAAGCTTTGGTCGCGGCGCTCAGTTCCGGTCAAATCGGAGGCGCGGCGCTGGATGTCTTCGAACACGAACCGCTTCCGCTGGATAGTCCGTTGTTGAAGATGGATAATGTCATGCTCGCGCCGCATAATTCCAACTCCAGCCCGGCGGCATGGGAGCGGGTGCATTGGAACACGATCCGAAATTTGCTGGACGGGCTGGGCATCGATTCAAGTGGATTGAAACATGGAAAATAGAACCCTTCTTATCACCGGCGCAGCGGGCGGTATTGGACGTGCGTCCGTTGCGCTCTTTGCCGAAAAAGGCTGGCGCGTCATCGGCGTGGACAGAAATGAGTTCGGGGATGATTTCCCGCGAAATGGGGCGTTCATCCGCTCCGATATCTCGCGCCCCGAAGACATGGAAGCGATTTTTGAGCAGGCAAAATCGTTCTCCGATACGCTCGACGCCCTGGTCAACAATGCTGCGCTGCAGGTGGCAAAACCACTCGTGGAAACAACCGTCGAGGAGTGGGATGCGGTCATGGCGGCGAATTTGCGTTCCGTGTTCCTTGGCGTCAAGCTGGCATATCCGCTTCTCAAGGCTGGGAACGGCGGGGCAATTGTGAATGTTTCCTCCGTCCATGCCGTGCAGACGTCCACGAATATCGCCGCGTACGCCGCATCCAAGGGCGGGTTGCTTGCCCTGACCCGTGCCATGGCGATCGAGTTCGCGCCGGATAATATCCGTGTCAATGCGATTTTGCCCGGCGCAGTGGATACGCCCATGCTGCGTGCGGGACTTGGGCGCGGACATGTCGGTTCGGGTGATATACAGGAAAGGCTCGATAATCTGGCACGGAAAACGGTCAGCGGGAAGGTTGGCAAGCCGGAGGAGATCGCCCACGCCATTTACTTCCTTGCGGATAACGAACAGTCGTCCTTCATGACCGGTCAAGCGATGATCGTGGACGGCGGCGCAACAGCCCGGTTGAGCACGGAATGAAGACAAAGCGTCTGAAGATCGTGTATGCAAGGCAAAGGGGCATAGCCCGTGCGCTCCTTTTCATGAATGCCTTGTTATGGGTTGTGATCACCATTGTCACATCCATTGATATGGTGGCGAATTCGAACGGACTTCCCACGGTGCTGGCTGCCTTCTTTCTTCTTTTCAATGCAACCGTTATGTTCCTTTTGGGGAGGACACTCGACTCATGGGATAAACCGGTATATGGGATCGCCCTTGTTGCGGTTCTTCTCAATGCTGTATTGGCGTTCACGGGCTTGCCCGATCCACTTTACATGTCTGCCCTTATTTTGGATATTCTCATTTTGTTAAGTCTACTTTCCCTGCAGAAATATTATTTCCAATGAGCCGACCATGAAGATCACAACCTTTCAACTCGCACGCTATTTGTTCCTGCTGACGGCAACGATTCTCATTGTGCTTGGGTTTGCCTCCCTGCTGCGGATCGGGCAAAACCCCGAGCAGGTTCCCTTGTACGCATTCTACGCTCTCGCCATGTTCGTGGATGCCGCCGTCATGCTGTTTTGTTACTTCCAATTAAAAAAACGGAAGAAACTCATCTACTGGCTGGCAGTTATAGTTCTGGCATTGAATATCATCCTGACCATTTTCGATCAGGTCGGGCTGGTGGATGTTCTTTTCATGCTCCTGAACGCGGTCACATTGACGGTGCTTTATCTTTCACGGAAAGAATTTCTCTCCGAATGAAACAGACCATAAAATCCATCATCCCCCAGCCTGTCTGGCAATTTGCGCGGAACACCTATGACGGCATTCGCCGCATCCCCGAACTTCCCGCCGCCTATTTTCATCCGTGGCGGCGCGAGAGTATCAAACGCCTCGCCGCGCTGAAGGATGTTCACAAAGGCAAACGCGCATTCATCATCGGCAACGGTCCATCGCTCAAACAGACCGATCTCAGCAAACTCAAGAATGAGATCACGTTTGGCATGAATCGCATCTATCTTGCCTTCCCTGAACTTGGTTTTACCACCAAATATATTTGTGTTACCAATGATCTCGTCATCGAACAATTTGTAAATGATTTTCTCGCCCTTCAAGTCCCGCAATTTATTGCATGGCGTTCGCATCGTCATTACCCTGCCAATCTGCCGATCTCCCAACTCCCAACTTTTGTCTACACGTCCTACACCGGACCAAAATTCGCCGCCGATGTCCGCGGGCGTGTGTGGGAAGGCGCAACCGTCACCAACCTCGCCCTGCAACTCGCCTTTCACATGGGCATCGAGCAAGCCATCCTCATCGGCGTGGATCACAACTTCGCGTCCAAGGGCGATGCGAACAAAACCGTTGTCTCCGAAGGCGACGACCCCAACCACTTCATGCCCAATTATTTTGGCAAAGGCGTCAAATGGCAGCTGCCCGACCTCGACACATCCGAAGTTGGTTACATCATGGCGCGTGAAGCCTATCGCAAGGCGGGGCGCGACGTGATCGACGCGACTGTTGGCGGTAAACTGACGATTTTTCCGAAAACGGATTACAACTCTCTTTTTGGATGAGAATCCCGCATCACTCCGACCTCGAACCTGAATCCCCTATTCAACATTTCCCACCCTTTGAGATGACCCTCGTTTCCATCGTCACCCCATCCTATAACCAGGCAAAATACCTCGAGCAGACCATGCTGTCCGTGCTTGATCAGGATTATCCGCGCATTGAATACATCGTCATCGACGGTGCATCCACGGATGGCAGTGTGGA
>CAYPHR010000104.1:0-9308 GCA_964410375.1 uncultured Anaerolinea sp.
TACTGAGTGGAGTCTCCACGAAGCAGGAGGCGGAAGCGTGGAATCCTGCTCCGGACATGATCACAGAAAGTTTAAGTGAATTGATAAGTTAACCAAAGCGACCCGCGCATGCGCGGGTCGCGTTGGTGATTACAGGATTTAGGGTAGGATGGTGTACCGGTCGTCGTCCCGCTGACATTGATGATCACATACACGACCGTGCCAAACGCTTGTCCATTGGCATTGGTCAACCGCCAGTCACCGCGGATCTGGCCAGGCGTGGCGGGAGCGGTCATCGGCACGGAGATATCCACTGTCGCACCGGGGCTGACCGCCGCGCTGATGGCGGCGGCTTGTCCGCCCATGACATTCCCAGAGACAAAGGTCAGCCGGTAAGCGGTGGTCCACGGACAGGTCCCATTGTTCTGCAAGCGCCAGGTGTTGGTAAAGGTTTGACCGGGCGTCATTGGTGTGCCGTCCGGGATGGTGACATCAGAGACGAAGACGGAATTGTCACAGCCGACCGCGGTACCGCCTCCACCCGAGGAAAAGGATGTGGTCGGCGAAGCAAGCAGGGACTGGGTGGGAAGCTCCAACGTCGCAAACGGGGTGACGGTTATTGTCGGCGTGAAAGTGAAGGTCGGTGTAGCAGTCGGCTCGGAGGCTTCCATGGTCATTTGCTGTGCCACAAGCGTCTCCGCCGCGTTGGTATAGACGACGTTGACATCGTCCGCGCCGCCGCCCGAACTGCTGAAGGATGCGATCAGGGCGATGATGCCCGCCAGCACCAGCAAGCCCACCAGCGCCCATAAAATTACATTGCGTGGAATGGTTGTTTTCGGTTTTAACATTTTCTCTCCTTATTCTTGCAAGGCTTTGGATTATATTTGGGGAAAATTAAAGGAATATAGGTATTTCCCTACGATTTCCATACTGTTGTCATACAATGGATTGACCGGAAAATTTTAGCGAGCCGATTTCTTGGTAAAATAACGGACACGATATAGGTTTTCAGCATGCCTGTCCCAAAATATATCAAATCAATCATAATGACTTTACTTCAAAAATTTGGATTTGTGCTTTTTCCGATAAAAGATCATTACAATCAGGACGGTCTCTTTACGGTCCACTCCACCACTTGGAGAAAAGATCCAAAATTCCAACGGGCTTACCAGCGCGGGTTATTGACAACGAACGGCGATGATCCAAAGCACGAATGGCGGGTTCATATCGCCTTATGGTGCGCCAGTCATGCGGCTAGATTGTCGGGAGATTTTGTGGAATGCGGGGTCTTTGTCGGTTTTATCAGTTCATCAATCATGGAATATCTGGACTGGAACAGCCTGAAAAAACAATTTTACCTTGTGGATTCATTTGAAGGTCCCTCTTTTGAATTATATAATGATGAGGAAATCGCGAAAGGCATGGTTACCAAAGCCCGGAATCTTAAAGAACTAGGCGGATACCATTACCCCATTGAGCGAGTTAGAAAGAATTTTTCTGAATGGAAGAACGTAAACTTTATAAAAGGATTCATCCCTGACGTTCTGCCTCAAGTGCCCGCCAAGTCCGTTTGTTATCTCCATATTGACCTGAATTGCGCGGCGCCGGAAGTGGAAGCCCTCGCATTCTTTTGGGAGAAAATTGTCCCTGGCGGTATTGTTCTCCTAGATGATTATGCCTATTCAACCCTCGAGGTTCAAAACAAGGAAATGAACAAATTTGCCGCCCGAAAAGGGATTTCCATTGCCTCGCTTCCCACAGGACAGGGATTAATTATCAAGTCGCCTTGACTGTCTGCGCATGAGCCATGCTCATCTATAACCTCAACCTTTCATCCATCGAAACACTTCTGCAACAATGGAACGAACCCGCCTACCGCGCGAAGCAGGTCTGGCAGGGACTGTACCAGCACCTGTATGATTCTCCCGATCAATTTACCAACCTGCCCAAGTCATTGCGGGAGAAACTGGCGGAAAATTTCTCATTCACACCATTCTCGGTAAAGACCTATCTGGATTCTTCCGACAAGTCCACGCGCAAGACGTTATTCCAACTGCCGGACGGAAATTTGATCGAAGCGGTGTTGATGCGCTACGGCGACCCCGCGGATAACCCGCAGATCACCACCCCTGCGCCAAACAGCGAGAATTTGCGCGGAGCGAAGAATCGCCGCACGCTGTGCATCTCCACGCAGGCGGGCTGTGCAATGGGATGCGTGTTCTGCGCAACTGGTCAGCTCGGGTTCAAACGCAACCTCACCAGCGGCGAGATCGTGGCACAGGTCATGTACTACGCGCGGATGTTGAAGGAACAAAACGAGACCGTCAGCAATATCGTTTTCATGGGCATGGGCGAGCCGTTCCACAATTATGACAACACAATGGCGGCAATCGACCGGTTGAACGACGCGGACGGATACCACTTCGGCGCGCGGCGCTTCACCATCTCGACCGTGGGCTTGGTTCCGCAGATCCGGCGTTTTGCAGACGAGGGGCGGCAGGTCAACCTTGCCATCTCGCTGCACGCCGCGGACGATGACGAGCGTCTCGCCATCATGCCGGTCAACCGGCGCTACCAGATCGACGACGTCATCGAAGCCTGCAAGTATTACATCGAAAAAACGCATCGCCGCGTGACCTTCGAGTGGGCGCTGATCAGCGGAGTCAACGACACGCCGGAAGTGGCGAAAAAGCTCGCCGCACGCCTGAAGGGGCTGCTGTGCCACGTCAACGCGATTCCGCTCAACCCCACCGCGGGCTTCGACGGACAGGCGACCGACCGTCAGCGTGCGAACCTGTTCAAGCAAACGTTGGAGCAGGCTGGAGTTCCGTGCACGATCCGCATGCGCCGCGGCATCGACATCAACGCGGGCTGTGGTCAATTGGCGGGCAGTCAGGCGGGTACATGATCGGACTTTCCACTTCAATATCACAAATTACGAACCCCGCCACCCTGTTATAATCCTTCTCACTTCGCATTAAACTTTCTCTAATATCATCAGGCAACTTTATCGAAGGTGAACCTACATGGAACAAAAAAGACCCTGGCTTGAACGCCCCATCCACGCATCCCTGCCCGCCATTACCAATGAGATCGCGATCTTCGCGGTCATTATTTTGCTGGCAGTGGTCACACGCTTCTACGACCTCGAATCGCGCGTCATGAGCCATGACGAAAGCCTGCACACTTATTTCTCCTGGTTATTGTCCCGCGGACAGGGCTACGAACACTCGCCCATGATGCACGGTCCGTTCCAGTTCCACATCGTCGCGCTCAGCTACTTCCTGTTCGGCGCATCGGATTTCACCTCGCGCATCCCCGCCGTATTGTTCAGCATCGGCACGGTTTGGATGGTCTGGTACTGGCGGCGTTACCTCGGCACATGGGGCGCGCTCATCGCGGGCTTTTTACTGGTCATATCGCCCTACATGCTGTATTACGGGCGCTACGTCCGCAACGAATCCTTCGTTGGGTTTTCAGGCATCGTCATGTTATACGCCATGCTGCGGCATCTCGAAGTGGGCGGAAAAAAATATCTCTACATCCTCGCCGCCGCGCTGGCGTTGCACTTCACATCCAAAGAAACATCCTTCATCTACACCGCGCAGGCACTGATCTTCCTCGCCGTGTATTTCATCGTGCAGGTCACCCGCAATCCGTGGAAGGATTCTGAACGCGACTATCGCTCCTTCATCATTGCCCTCAGCATAGCCATTCTGCTCGTCGGCGGAACGCTTGGCTATGGATTGCTCACCCATCGGGAAACCACATTGACAGGCGCAGAGACTCTCGTGCCGGTCAACCCGCTGGACCCTGTCTCGCCTCTTGCCGCGCCTGAGCCTGCCACCCCGCCCCTGACCGTGATCCTCGCCGTATTCGCGTTGATGGCGCTCATCGTAACCGCCTATTTCCTCATCCGCGGCTACTCATGGGAACGCCTGCGCAACGAACGCTCCTTTGAACTGCTCATGGTCTCCGGGACCATTGTCCTGCCGCAGTTATCCCCCTTCCTGCTCAGCCTGACCGACGTCACCATTCCGACCACCGCTCCCGAAGTACAGGTGCTTGCCGGGGATACGCGCTCCATCCTCATCATCGGCGGCTTCCTCCTCCTGACCTTCGTCCTGTCCATCGTCGCCGGTCTGCTGTGGAACCCGGAAAAATGGCTGAAGACCGCACTGATCTTCTGGATCCCCTTCACTATCCTGTACACCACTATCTTCACCAACAGCGACGGCTTCTTCACCGGAACCATCGGCTCACTCGGCTATTGGATCGTACAGCAGGATGTCCAGCGCGGAAGCCAGCCTTGGTATTACTATCTGCTCATCCAAATTCCCATGTATGAATTCCTGCCCGCGTTGGGATTCCTGCTTGCGCTGGTGCTTGGGTTTAGGAAAAAGTTTACGAAGCGCAACCAAGCCGCTGAGGTCAGCGACGAGGCGGTTGTTCCATCGGAGGAAGCCAGCACCGAGGAGCAAAACTTCAGCAACACCTTCAGCCTGCTGGTCTTTTGGAGCGTCATCAGTTTTGCCGCGTTTTCCTACGCCGGTGAACGCATGCCCTGGCTGACATTACACATTGCGTGGCCCATGATCCTGATCACAGGCTGGGCGCTTGGGCGTCTCATCGAAACAACGGACTGGGAAAAAATTCGCCGGCAGAACATCCCGCTTACATTGGCGACGCTGGCGATCTTTATCGTCAGCACGGGGCGCGCGATCTTGATCCTGAACGGACCTGTACGCCCGTTCCAAGGGCAGGGTTTGGAGCAATTACAGGCGACCAACGCCTTCCTTCTGCCGCTGATCGTTGCGATCCTGAGCGCGGTGGCGGCAGTGTATTTCCTGCGCGAGTGGAGCCTGCGCGAATTCCGGCGGGTGTTCACGCTTGTTTTCTTCGCCTTCCTCGCCGTATTGACCGTGCGCGCATCGTTCCGCGCCACTTACATCACCTACGACGAAGCCACCGAATTTCTTGTCTATGCGCATGGCGCGACGGGCATTAAGGAAGTCATCGCGCAGGCGGAGGAGATCTCCAAACGGACAACGGGCGGCATGGGCGTCGCACTCGCTTACGACGCTTCCTCGCCGGATACCGGCGTTTCATGGCCCTTCGTCTGGTACCTGCGTGATTTCACCAACCAGCGTTCCTTCGACCAGCCCACCCGCTCCCTGCGCGATTCGGTCGTCATCATCGTGGACGAGAAAAATTTCGACAAGATCGAACCCGCCATCGGTCCCGGCTTCTACCGCGTGGATTACATCCGCATGTGGTGGCCCATGCAGGATTATTTTGGATTGGTCTTTGACCGCGATCCAAGCCAACCCTTCCCGGATGACTATGCGTGCAACGGTGTGATGAGCTTCTTGAAACTCAGAAGATCAAAAGACTATTCGCGGTTCTGTGAAGGCTTCACAAATCCGCAGATCCGCGCGGGTATTTTCCAAATCTGGATGAACCGTGATTACACACTCTATGCGCAAGCCAAGGGACGCCCCGATCTGACCGTTGCCACCTGGCAGCCTGCCGACCGAATGCGCCTTTATATCCGCCAGGATGTGGCTTCGCAGATCTGGAATTACGGCATTGCTCCGACCACGGCGGCGGTCATGGAGGATCCCACCGAAGGGAAGTACGCGCTTCTCTCCGCCGACCTGATGCTTGATTCGACCCAGGCAAACCCTGTCCTGCTGAATGCGCCGCGCTCGCTCGCCTTCGCCAAGGACGGCACACTCTACGTGGCAGACTCGCGCAATCACCGTGTGCTGCATCTCGACATATCCGGCAACATCCTGCATGAATGGGGGACGTACGCAGATGGCGTGGGCATCCCCATCGGTCCTGGAACGTTCAACGAACCATGGGGCATTGCTGTGGGACCTGACGGCTCGGTCTATGTGACCGATACCTGGAATCACCGCGTCCAGAAATTCACGTCAACCGGCAGGTTCGTCAAGACGTGGGGAATATTTGGGCAGGGTGAAACGCCTGATGCGTTCTACGGTCCGCGCGGATTGGCGGTGGACTCTCAGGGAAGAGTCTATGTCACGGATACCGGGAACAAGCGCATCGTTGTGTTCGATGCGGACGGGAATTTCATCACCCAGTTCGGGATGGCAGGCTTCGCCCCCGGCGAGTTCGATGAGCCGGTCGGCATCGCGATCGACAAGAATGGCTTTGTTTACGTGACAGATACGTGGAACCAGCGCATTCAGGTCTTCCTGCCGGTGGATACGGCGGGCATCCTGACGTTCATCCCCGACAAGCAATGGGATGTCTTCGGCTGGTTCGGTCAATCGCTGGATAACAAGCCGTTCATCGCCGTGGACGACAACCTGCACGTCTTCATCACCGACCCCGAAGGCTACCGCGTGATGGAATTCGACCGGGACGGCGAGATCGTTCGTGTGTGGGGCGATTACGGCAACACCAGCACAAGCTTCGGCATCGCCTCCGGCATCGCGGTGGACGCGGACGGCAATATCTGGGTGACCGACAGCGCATTCAACCGCATCATGCGCTTTACACTTCCGTAAAGGCAAGGGATGAAGGACTCGCAAGACCTTCATCCCTTTTTTATTCTGGTATAATGCCGATGCTTTCAAGCAAAATATCCCCCGAGGGAGACTAATGAAACTCCACGAATACCAATCAAAAACAATTTTTTCAAAGTACGGCATCCCGATTCCAAAGGGAAGGGTCGCGGCTACCGCTCAGGAAGCAAAGCAAATCGCTGAAGAGTTAGGTGGTCGCGTTGTAGTTAAAGCCCAGGTGTTGGTGGGCGGACGCGGCAAGGCGGGCGGCGTGAAACTTGCCAAGGACGCAAACGAAGCCGAACAACTCGCCACCCAGATCCTCGGCATGGACATCAAGGGGCTGCCCGTCCGCAAGGTGCTGGTGGACGAAGCCTCCGCCATCGATCAGGAGATCTACTTCTCGATCACCGATGACCGCGCTTCCCGCAAACCGGTCATGATCGCCTCTGCCGCCGGCGGCGTGGACATTGAAGAAGTCGCCGCAAAAACACCGGAAAAGATCATCAAGGTCAATATCGACCCGCTGCTCGGTCTGCGAGAATATCAGGCACGTGATGTGGCGGTCGCCATCGACCTGCCGCGCGATTACTGGAAGGATTTTGTCAAGATCGCGATGGGCTTGTGGAACGTTTACAAAGAGAATGACGCCTCGCTCGCCGAGATCAATCCGCTGGTGATCACCAAGGATAAGAAAGTTGTCGCGCTTGACGGCAAGATGATGATCGACGACAACGCGCTCTTCCGCCATCCCGAACTTGCAGAAATGCGCGACACCGACGAAGACGCCCCCGCCGAGATCGAAGCCCGCAAATACGGGTTGTCCTTCATCAAGCTGGACGGCAACATCGGCTGTATGGTCAACGGCGCAGGGCTGGCAATGACCAGCATGGACGTGATCAAACTCTTCGGCGGCGAACCAGCCAACTTTTTGGATGTCGGAGGCGGCGCGGACTCGAAGAAGGTCGCCGCGGCAATGCGCATCATCCTGACTGACCCGCATGTCAAAGCTGTGCTGTTCAACATTTTTGGCGGCATCACCCGCTGTGACGAAGTTGCGCGCGGCATTCTCACCGCGATGGACGAAGTCAAACCGAACGTTCCGATGGTCGTCCGCCTCGTCGGCACGAATGCCGAAGAGGGACGCAAACTGCTCGAAAACGCAAATATGATCACTGCCGAAACCCTCGCGGACGCGGCGAAAAAAGCGGTCGAAGCCGCACAGAAAGGCAAATAAGCAATGAGCATTTTAGTCAACAAGAACACCCGCCTCATTGTGCAGGGCATCACCGGCAACGAAGGCTTGTTCCACACCACGCAGATGGTCGCCTATGGCACGAACGTCGTCGGCGGCGTGACGCCCGGCAAGGGCGGCGAATGGGTGCTGGAAAAGATCCCCGTCTTCGACTCGGTCAAGACCGCCAAGGACGCCACCGACGCCAACGCCACCATCATCTTCGTCCCCGCCCGCTTCGCCCCTGACGCCATGTTCGAAGCCGCTGACGCAGGCATTCCCCTCATCATCTGCATCACCGAGGGCGTCCCCGTGCAGGACATGATGCGCGTGCGCAACTACCTCGACCAGAAGAAGGTCCGCCTGATCGGACCGAACTGCCCCGGCTTGCTCACACCCGGCGAAGCCAAAGTCGGCATCATCCCCGGCGACATCGCCATCCCCGGCAACGTCGGCGTGGTCTCCCGCTCCGGCACGCTGACCTACGAAGTACTGTACGCCATGAAAAACCTTGGCATGGGCGCAAGCACCTGCGTGGGCATCGGCGGCGACCCGATCAATGGCACGAATTTCATCGACGTGCTGGACATGTTCGAACATGACCCCAAGACCGAAAAGGTCATCATGATCGGTGAGATCGGCGGCAATGAGGAAGAAAAAGCCGCAGACTTCATCGCCTCCAAAATGACCAAGCCTGTCGCATCCTTCATCGCCGGTCAGACCGCGCCTCCCGGAAAACGCATGGGACACGCCGGCGCGATCATTGAAGGCGGCGCCGGCACCGCCGCGGACAAGGTCAAAGCGCTCGAAGCCGCAGGCGTGAAGGTCGCCAAACACCCGGAAGAAATTCCAACCTTGTTGTAAATCCTGTAAGGGCACAGCGTTGCTGTGCCCTTACATTATCCCCTGCCAATTCCTATCAAGAATCACATAGAGCCGCCTCTTCAGGCGGCTCTACGGTTATAATCCCAAATAATCAATTACTTGCGCGCGTCGATATAGTTGACGGCTTCGCCGACGGTAGTGATCTTCTGCGCATCTTCATCGGAGATCTCGGCGCCGAACTTGTCTTCAAACGCCATGATCAACTCCACGAGGTCCAGCGAATCAGCCTCGAGGTCCTCGCGGAAGCGGGCTTCCATCGTGATCTTCTCCTCATCCACGCCGAGCAGATCCTTGACAATCGCCTTTAGTTCATTGTATGTGTCAGACATTACAAACCTCCAGTTGGTAATTTATTCAGTATTGTAATCGCATGGCTTGCACTGTCAAGCCAGCAATATCAAACACAGGAACACCCCCTCATGACAAAAGTTGCGCCGATCGACCAGCGGAAAGCCGACCACATTAGAATCAACTTAGAGCAGGATGTCCGCTCCGGCTTGACGACTGGGCTGGAGAACTATCGCTTTGTCCATGAAGCCCTGCCCGAAGTGGATTTGAACCGGCTCGACACAAGCCTGAACCTGTTCGGCAAGACCCTGGCCTCGCCTACGCTGATAAGTTCCATGACCGGCGGCACGCCAGAGGCGCAAGCCATCAATCGCAATTTGGCC
>CAYPHR010000105.1:0-9153 GCA_964410375.1 uncultured Anaerolinea sp.
AACCGATAAAGGCAAACCTGCCGAAAGGCAGCGACGCAAAGCCATGGGTCTACCGTTGTGCATGCACAACCATGATCGCCAGGCCGCCGAAACACTCATAGGATGATTCTTTTCCCATTGGCGGACCTGGCATTAGACAGGTCCGTTTTATTATTTCGTAATTTAAAAAAGTTGTATCGATAAGGGCAAACCCGTCGAAAGACGGGGACGCAAAGCCATGGGTCTACCGTTGTGCATGCACGACCACGATTGCCAGGCCGCCGAAAACACAGCCGTGTGTGGTCTCCGCACACCTCTGCCGTTAGAGCGCAGTCCCCGCCGGGATGCCCTTGCAAGGAGATTTAAGCAATGGCATCCTCATCATCATTCACCCGCAAGTTCACATGGTTGGTCGTTCTCGCGTTATGCTTCGCCGTCCTGCCTGCGCGCGTGGGGGCGGCCGCTCCCGCCGAAGAGCAGATCCTTAAGGAACACGTCTTCAAATTCTATCTCGACCCCGCCCTCGTCCCGGATATGGAGTTCGCGAAAGCCATGCTCCCCAAATATGTGGCGGATATGAACACCATTCTGGCGAAGAACACCAGCCGCCGCCTTGTCTTCAACCCTGAAACCGATATCATCCTGACCAGCACCCGACCTCAGACCAATTACGCTTTTCCCCCTCTGCCGGTGACCGGTTTTGAGATCTGGGCGCATGCCGTCTACACCAACTTCCCCATCTCGCACAGCGGTTACGCCGGTGTGGATGTCAGCGGTGCGGGCGTGCTTGCCGGTCTGCGCTGGACGCGCATTTATAACCCCGACTCTCTTACCTCCGCCGAACTGAACGACTACTGGACTCAGATCCACCTCATGGTGCATGAGATGGCGCACGTCTTCGGCGCGGGGCTGGGCGAATATTACAACCTGTTCATGGTCAAGGACAATACCGGCATGTCGCCTGTGCGCGAGATCAACATCTACGACCCCGCCGACCCCTTCTGGGCAACCCGCCAGGATTTCATGACAGACCCCCTGCTGCGCAATCCCATCAAGTTCGCTTCCGTTGTCGATCCGCTCACGCGTGAGAATCTGCTGGCATATGTCCGCTTCTCGAGCCTGACGGCGGCGATCATCAGCAGCGACTATCGCAACGCCGCTCCCACCGTGGACCTTGCGAACATCGGTGTCCGTGTCCTTGACGGGAACGGGATGCCGCTTGAATCCGCCATCGTCCGGGTCTGGAGCGTCTCTGGAACCTCCCCGAACCCATCCCAGTTGATGGTCAGCAAAACAACGGGCGCCAACGGCGGGGTCTCCTTTGCCTGGGGCGGCGCCTCCAATCCGCACAATAGCAACGACATGCTGCGCCTCGTCAAGGTGTACAAGGATGGCTACGAAGCCTTTGCCGGTTATGTTTCCATCTTCGACACGGATGTTGCGCGCATCGTGGATGGCAGCCAGTATTACGAAATGACTGTCCGATTGCAGCAGGCGGATGGCGTGCAGGCTTCATCCATTTTTACCGACGTCTCCACCAGTTTCTTCGCCTGGCGTTCCATCGAGACCATGTACATGTCCGGCATCACCAGCGGCTGTTCCCCGTCCCCCCTGCGCTATTGCCCCGACCAGTTCGTCACGCGCGGGCAGATGGCGGTCTTTCTTGGGCGCGCCACGAAGGGCGTGGGGTTTACGCCGCCCGCGGTCCCCGTCAGCTTCAACGATACGTTGGATCATTCGGCGCGTTACTGGATCGAAGCCCTCGCATCCGATGGCATCACCACAGGCTGCGGCAATGGCAGTTTTTGCCCCGATAAATCCGTCTCCCGCGCGCAGATGGCGATCTTCCTTCTACGTGCCATGCACGGCGCAGGGTACAAACCGCCCGCAGCCTCCGGGACCGTGTTCCTAGATACTCCTGCCGATCATTGGGCATCAGCCTGGGTCGAGCAGCTTGCCCGCGAGAACATCACCGGCGGGTGCGGCAATGGCAACTTCTGCCCCGACGCCCCCGTCACCCGCGCGCAAATGGCGGTCTTCCTGGTCAAAGCCTTCAGGATGGAATAACAGGTTGCAGATTAAAAGTTCAGGGACTGTGTGATCTTCACACAGTCCCTGTTTTTACTTCTTTGCGCGTTCTTTTGCCGCTTTCAACAACCCCGCGAACAAGGGATGCGGCTTCATCGGGCGCGAGAGGAATTCGGGGTGGAATTGGCTTGCCACCATATAGGGATGGTCTGCCAGTTCCACGATCTCAACCAGTTTGCCGTCGGGGGAGAGACCGGAAAAGACCATGCCGTGTTCCTTGAAGGTGTCGCGGTAGGCGTTGTTGAACTCGAAACGATGGCGGTGGCGTTCGTCCACGCGCGGGACGGCATAGGCGTTGGCAGCCTTCGTCCCTTTTTGGAGCAGGCACGGGTACAGACCGAGGCGCATCGTCCCGCCCATGTCGGTGATCGAACGCTGGTCGAGCATCAGGTCGATGACGGGGTGTTCGGTGCTGCGGTCGAATTCGGACGAGTTGGCGTCTTCGAGGTCGAGCACATTGCGCGCGAACTCGATGCACATCACCTGCATCCCCAGGCACAAACCGAGGTAGGGCACCTTGTTCTCGCGTGCATACCGTGCCGCCATGACCTTGCCTTCCACGCCGCGCTCGCCGAAGCCGCCCGGCACGAGGATGGCATCCGCTTTTTTGATCACGTCCCAGCCCTTGTCTTTTTCGAGATCAGCCGAATGCACCCAGTCGATCTCCACTTCCACGCTGTTGGCGAGTGCGGCGTGTTTGAGCGCCTCGCGCACGGACATATAGGCGTCCTGCAGTTCGACGTATTTGCCGACCAGCGCCAGTTTGATCGGCGTCTTCGGCTTGCGGACTTCCTCCACCAGTTTTTTCCACGGGCGCATGTTCGGTTTGCTCTTCGCTTTCAAGCCAAGTTTGTCCAGCATTAGGTCGCCCACGCCGAGTTTTTCCAGCCGTAATGGCACTTCGTACAACACATCCGCGGTTTCCATGGGGATGACCGCATCTTTTTCCACGTCGCAGAACAGCGCGATTTTTTCGCACAGGCTTTTGTCTACTTTTGCATCCGCGCGCGCGATGATGACGTTCGGTGAAATACCGATGGAGCGCAATGCCGCCACCGAGTGCTGTGTCGGCTTGGTCTTGATCTCGCCTGTCGCGCCGATGGTCGGCAGCCAGGTCACATGCACGAACAGACAGTTCTCGCGTCCCACCTCGTTGCGGAGCTGGCGCAGCGCTTCGAGGAACGGCTGGGATTCGATGTCTCCCACCGTGCCGCCCACTTCGAGGATGACGATCTCCGCGCCGGTTTCCTTTTCCACCAGCCCGATGCGGCGTTTGATCTCGTTGGTGATGTGCGGAATGACCTGGATCGTCCCGCCGAGGTAATCGCCGCGCCGCTCCTTCGAGATGATCTCGGCATACACCTGCCCCGTTGTGAAGTTGCTGACGCGGCTCAGGCGGATGTCAATGAAGCGTTCGTAGTGACCCAGGTCGAGGTCCGTTTCTGCGCCGTCGTCCAACACATACACCTCGCCATGCTGATACGGCGACATCGTGCCGGGGTCCACATTGATGTACGGGTCGAGTTTCTGCACCGCCACCTTGAACCCGCGTTCCTTTAACAGCAAGCCTGTCGCTGCGGCGGTCACGCCTTTCCCGACCGACGACACCACGCCGCCGGTAAAAAATAAATATTTTGTCGTCATATCAGATCTCCATGTCATTGCGAGGCGCTCTTGGTTTTGCCCGAAGCAATCCCCAACTGGATAGCAGATTGCTTCGTCGGAAAGAACATCCTCCTCGCAACGGCATAATAAAATTGACAAAGAGAATGGGGAGGGCGTTTAAGCCCTCCCCATTTGGGGTTGCGTTCCTTGTGGTCGTGGATGCGCTCTCTTTTTCATCCGACCAGTTTCACCAGGTCCTCGGCGGCGCGCCGCATCTCCAGGAAGATCATGCCGAGTTTGGCTTCATGCCGCGCCATCGCGGTCAGCACGGCTTCGTCGCCGATGGCGGTCAACACGATCGAGCCTTTATCGCCTTTGATGTACACCTGTTCCAGGTCGCCGCGTCCAAGTTCGCCGGAGATCCGCTCGCCAAGGCTGAGCATCGCCGCCGACATGGCGGAAACACGGTCTTCTTCCACGCCCTGCTGCAAGGCGGATGCCATGATCAAGCCATCCACAGAAACAACGGCTGAGGCTTCAATGTCTGGTGCGGCGGCTTGCATATTGCGAAGACGTTCCACCATTAGGTCTGAGCGGGATTGTGCCATAAATCGGTCTCCTAGGAAAGCAGTTACATGGTATTGGGACAAACTGAGTTTACCAGAAAAATCTTCATTCGAGAATTGCCCGCGCGTTTCAAAATGAATGTGATTTCAATTTGACCCCTCCCATCCTTCATGTTAAACTTAACGGTTGCCATGCTCAAAGCCGTCCTGACCGTTCTCCTGCTTTTCCAATTTCAGGAATTTCCCGTTGCCATTTCGAAGCCGGAAGCGGGCGAAACCCTGCGCGGGCAGGTGGAGATCCTCGGTCAGATGGATATCCCGGATTTTGCCTCCGCCGAGCTGGCTTTCTCCTACGCCGCGTCCAGCCCCTCTGACGCCTGGTTCATCATTCAGACCTTTTCCCAACCCCCGGCGGATCTTCTGCTCGCCGTGTGGGACACCACCCGACTGACGGACGGAGATTATGATCTGCGCCTGCGTGTCTTCTCCGTGGATGGATCCTTTCAGGATGTCTTTGTTGCCGACGTGCGCATCCGCAACTACACGCCTGACCCCACCGCCACACCGACCATCACCCCCACGGTGACCGCGACCCTGCCTTCCTTTTCCCTCTTCAACGCCACTCCCATTTCACCATCGCAGGGTGATTCAACGCCGGTTGTTGCCGTTTTTCCAACCGCCACACCGCTCCCGGCAAACCCTGCCACGCTGACTGCGTCCGAGGTCCTCGCCATCTTTTGGAAAAGCGCGCTAACCATTATTGGAGTATTCATCCTGATCTCGCTTCTCCTCCGCCTGCGGAGGAACGCATGACACCTGAAACTTGGAACATCCCATGACAGATACTTTCCTCATCATTGGTCTCGGAAACCCGGGGCGCGAATATAGGGATACCCGCCACAATATCGGCTTCATGCTGATGGATGTGCTGGCTGTCCGTTTGGATGCGCGCGGGATGAAACTGCAATCCAAAGCCATCATCACGTCCGCGCTTTACGAGGAGCGCAAGATCATCCTTGCCAAACCGCAGACGTATATGAATCTCTCCGGTCAATCCGTGCAGGGACTGTTGAACTTCTACAAGATTCCCGTCACCAACTTGCTGGTCGCTCACGACGACATGGATCTGCCCTTTGGCACGCTTCGCATCCGTCCCGGCGGCGGACCGGGCGGTCAGCGCGGCATGGCGCACACCATCGAACTGCTCGGCACCAAGGATTTCCCACGCCTGCGCCTCGGCATTGGGCGTCCGCCCGGGCGCATGGACCCAAAGGCGTACGTCCTGCAAAATTTCACGAAGGACGATTTCAAGCTCCTGCCGGATGTGCTCAACCGCGCCGCGGATGCCGCCCTCGAATTCGTGCTGAACGGTTTGAATGCGGCAATGAATAAATACAACGGCTCCGTATAAGGGCGGGTGTCCATCGCCTGATCGTATAGGTACGGCTGCAAACTGTTTCTGATAAACATGCAATCCATCCTGGATCATCTCCGTTTCATTCCTGCATATCAGCGCCTGCTGGGCGAATTGAACGCGCGTGCCCCCATCACCGGTTTGGGGCTGCCGCGTTCTGTCCGCTTGCCTCTCCTCGCCGCGCTCCACGCAGACTTGGAGCAGCCCATCCTGCTCATCACCGACCGCGCCGACCATGCGCTCTCCCATTACGATGAGCTTGGTTTCTGGGTCAAGTCTCCGCGTTATTTGTTCGCGGAACCAAATCCGCTGTTCTATGAAGATGCCGCCTGGGGTGTCACCACGCGCCGCGATCGTTTGCAGACTCTCACAACGCTTTCCACGTACCACTTGCCGTTTACAAAAAAACCGGAGACTCCGCCGATCATCGTTGCCTCCGTCCGTTCGCTGATGACGCGCACCCTGCCTCGGCGGGACTTTCTCAAAGCGTGTAAAAAACTGTCCGCAAGCCGGAGCAGCCAACCCGATGGTCTGATGCGGGAATGGGTTCGCATCGGCTACCAGCGCGTGAACACAGTCCTCGAGCCGGGGCAGTTTTCACATCGCGGCGGCATCCTTGATGTGTGGACGCCGACCGAGCCGTATCCCGTCCGCCTTGATTTCTTCGGCGACGAGATCGAGACCATCCGCCGCTTTGATCCCGCCACGCAGCGCACCATCGAAAAACTGGACGATATTCTCATCACGCCTGCCCGCGAGTTCTTAGCAGAGACGCTGGATGATGAATTGCAGTTGTCCGAGTTCCATATTCCGCTGCTGCACATGCAGCCCGCGTCGCTGTTGGATTACCTGCCGCAAAAGACAACTCTGCTCGTGGATGACCTGAGCCTGATCGAAGTGATGGCGAACGAGGTGGAGGAGCAGGCGGTCAAGTTTCGGCAGGAGAGCATTGCCGAGGGCACGCTTTCGGCGGATTTCCCCGTGCCGTACATTCCCTGGTCGGAACTGCATGACAATCTCAGCGAATTCGCCCATCTGGAGTTGGGTCATTCGACGGAAACCGAAGATGGCGTGGAACTTGCTTCGCATTTCGGTCACGACGAACGTTTTGGCGGCAGGCTCAAGCCTTTCATTGATTATCTTTTCCCGCTGGTCGAACACGGCGGGCGGATTTTTATCGTTTCGCGCCAGGCACAGCGCTTGCGTGAATTATGGAACGAGCATTATCCCGATTCGGAATATCCGAATCTTGATTTTGTCGAGGCGTCGCTTTCCGAAGGGTTCACGCTTGCAGTTGACGAAACGCCTGCGCTGCACCTGATCACCGACTCCGAGGTCTTTGGCTGGGAGCGCCCGCAGCCGCGCACCCGTCTGCGCAAGGCGGCAGACACCCCCGAGTCGTTGTATGCGGATTTGCAGGTCGGGGATTTTGTCGTCCACGTGGATCATGGCATCGGACGGTTCGCGGGTCTGATTCAGCGGCAGTTGGACGGACACGAGCGGGAGTATCTCACCGTTGAGTATGACCGCGGCGATATTCTCTATGTCCCCGTCCATCAAGCGGACCGGCTCACGCGCTACGTCGGCGCGGATGGCGGCAAGCCGTCGCTCGACCATCTCGGCGGGCAGGCATGGGCGGAGACGAAGGCGCGCGTCAAGCAGGCGGTGCAAAAGGTCGCCGAGGACCTGCTCGATCTCTACGCCCGCCGGCAAGTGGTGGAGGGTTTTTCATTCCAACCCGACTCGCAATGGCAGCGCGAACTCGAAGACAGTTTTCCGTATGTTGAAACCGAAGACCAGAAACGCGCCATTGTGGACATCAAGCGCGATATGGAACGTGCCCGTCCCATGGACCGCCTATTGTGCGGCGATGTCGGTTATGGAAAAACGGAGGTCGCATTACGCGCCGCCTTCAAAGCTGTGATGAGCGGCAAACAAGCCGCCGTGCTTGTGCCGACGACGGTGCTGGCGCAGCAGCATTTCGAGACCTTCTCCCAGCGTCTTGCGGCATTCCCGGTCAAAGTGGAAATGCTTTCCCGCTTCCGCACCCCGCGCGAACAGACCGAGATCCTGCATCAACTCGCCCTCGGTGAAGTGGATATTGTCATCGGCACACATCGCCTGATTTCTGCTGATGTGCAATTCAAAGATCTGGGCTTGGTCATTATTGACGAGGAACAGCGCTTCGGCGTCACGCACAAGGAGCATCTCAAGAAACTACGCACCGAAGTGGATGTGCTGACGTTGACCGCTACGCCGATTCCGCGCACACTGTACATGGCGTTGACGGGCGTCCGTGATATTTCCAATTTGAATACGCCGCCTGAGGAGCGTCTGCCCATCATCACCCATGTCGGACCGTACTCTCCGCGCTTGGTGCGTCAAGCCATTTTGCGCGAACTGGAGCGCGGTGGACAGATCTTCTTTGTCCACAACCGTGTGCAGACGATCGATGCAATGAAAGCGCATCTGGAAAAACTTGTCCCTGAAGCGCGTGTGGATATTGGGCACGGGCAGATGGCGGAGAATCAGCTCTCGGCGGTCATGCGCCGCTTCACAGCAGGTGAAATTGACATCCTGCTCTCGACCACCATCATCGAATCGGGGTTGGATATTCCCAACGCCAATACCTTGATCGTGGACCGCGCCGATACCTTTGGCTTGGCGCAGCTTTATCAATTGCGGGGACGTGTGGGGCGTGGCGCGATGCGTGCCTATGCCTACTTCTTCCGCCACAATAAATTATCGCCGACCATTGACGGGCAGCAGCGGTTGGAAGTGATCGCGGAGAATACACAGCTTGGCGCGGGCTATTCGATTGCCATGCGTGACCTGGAGATCCGCGGCGCCGGCGAACTGCTTGGCACGCGCCAGCACGGCTTCATTCAATCGGTCGGCTTTCATCTTTATACAAGGATGCTCGCGGATTCGGTACGGCGTCTGCGGCGTGTTGCTTCTGGCGCGTTGAAACTGGACGGCGAGAAGTTGGAAGGCGCATTTTCCCAGTTCAACCTGCCGCTGTCCATCCCGGTCAACGTGGATTTGCCGCTGGCGGTGGGCATCCCCGCGCATTACATCTCCGATCAGGATCTGCGCCTGCGGTTGTATCGGCGCATCGCGGATCTGCGCGATGAGACCGAGTTGGATGCGCTCGGCTCGGAGTTCCGCGACCGCTTCGGTCAACTGCCGGAGATGGTGCAGAACCTGCTGTATCAGATGCGCGTCAAACTCCGCGCCGAGAAGGCGGGGTTGTCGTCAGTGGCGTGGGAAGCGGGTCAGATTCTGCTCAAATATCCCTCACCAGCCAGCGGGTCGGAGGCGAAGCGCCTGCCCGATCTGGGGAACGGCGTGCGCGGCGGCAAATCCGCGTATTGGGTGACGTTATCGAGGGATGAGGTCTGGACATCGAAGTTGCTGGATATATTATCCCGATTGGGAGATGGAACATAATGCCATCTGTCGCATCTGTTTCTCCCCGACGACTGATTCAGTCTCGATGAG
>CAYPHR010000106.1:0-5095 GCA_964410375.1 uncultured Anaerolinea sp.
ACGCTGGCACCCCTTCGGTTTTCCCTGTCGGGGCGTTACGCGCCATCCAGTAGGCGAGCGCGAAGCCCGTAACATACATCCAAATGGCGTACAAGCCCGGGACGACAGCCATCTCGTTGTTATTGAGGATGGTCAGCGCGACGGTGATGGCAAGCGTGGAATTTTGGATGCCGGTCTCGATGGCAATGGTGCCGGTCTGTACCGTGTTGATGCCTGCCAGCCGGGCGACGACAAATCCGATCACCAGTGCGGCGATATTCAGCGTGATGAATGCCGGTGCAAAGCGCGGACCGTCATTGACGATCACGTCCCAGTTTTGGATGATGAGTGCAAGGATGACGAGGAACAGGAACCCGGCGGCGAATATTTTCGACCAACGCTTGCTGTTCTCGGCGAAGTCGGGTTTCCAACTGCGGATGCCCATGCCGATCAGTACGGGTACGACGGTCAGCGCGGCAACCTGTACCATGGTGCTGACAACGGGGAAATCAATGCTCAATGCACCGCTTCCATAGGTGGTGTAGGCGATGCCAAGCAGGAAGGGGATGGTGAACCAGGCGAGCATGTTCGAGATGGCGGTCAGGGTGACGGAGAGCGCACGGTCCCCGTCCGCGGCGTGGACGATCAGGTTGGATGTCGCTCCGCCGGGTGCGGCTGCCAGCAGGACGATGCTTATGGCATACACAGGCGCGAGGGAGAATGCGCCCGCAATGGCAAATCCCAGCAGGGGAAGCAGTACCAATTGGCACAGTAGCCCGATCAGCACCTGCTTGGGCTGGGCGGCGACCCGTTTGAAGTCTGCGAGGGTCAGCGTCATGCCCAATGTGACCATGATGATAATGATCGCTAACGGAAGTACGACATTCGAAAGTACACTCTCTTGCATGGTTGGTCTCCTCTGGTTGTTTTTGGGGGGTGAACCCGTTGCAGAATGAAACCCCAAATGCAGGTTTAAGTGTCGGCGTATTGATGAAAAAAGGGGCGGTCTGTTCAATGACCGCCCCTTTTGGGCTAGAGTTCGGAAATATCCACAAACTTCAGTTTCGGATTTTTCTCAGAGTAATACTTGAGCAGGAAAGGCGTTTGGAAGAGCATCGCCCACGCATTGCGGGAGTCGCGCGCAAGGATGGCATCGCCGCGATTTTGCAGGGATTCAATGTCCTTGTCTTCGCCAATGATCCAGCGCAGGAAGGAATGGGAGAGGCGTTCCAGTTCAGTCTTGACGTTGTATTCCGATTCGAGGCGCGCTTGCACCACGTCGAATTGCAACTGCCCGACCACGGCAAGGATCGGCTCGCGCTTGAAAGCGTTGACGTTGTAGAGTATCTGCACCGCACCTTCGCTTTCGAGTTGCTGGAGTCCCTTGGCGAATTGTTTGGATTTGCCCACGTCGAGATTTCTCAGCAGGGCAAAATGCTCGGGTTGGAATCTCGGTATCGGCGCGAATTGAAGCGTTTTTCCGGAGCAGAGCGTGTCGCCGATGGCGAACATCCCGTTATTGGGAAGTCCCAGCACATCGCCGGGGAATGCTTGGTCGATGATCTCGCGTTCGTTGGCGAATGCCTTATAGGGACGCATCAGTTTGAGCGTTTTTCCGCTCTGTGCGTGTAAAAGGTCCATGCCGCGCTCGAATTTGCCCGAGCAGATGCGCAGGAAGGCGACGCTGTCACGGTGTTTCGGATTCATGTTCGCCTGAATTTTGAAAATGAAACCCGTGAACGCCTCATCCTCCGGCGCGACCGCACCCGCGTTGCTGGGGTAGGGCTGGGGCGGCGGGGCGAATTGGATGAAGGCATCCAGGAACATGCGCACACCGAAGTTGGTCAACGCGCTGCCAAAAAAGACAGGTGTTTGCTTCTCTTTGAGCACCGCGTCGTGATCGAAGGTCACGCCCGCTTCGCTCAACAATTCGACTGTTTCCTTCAAGTGATGGAATTTTTCAGGGGTGAGAATATTCTGTTTTACCAGGTCATCCATTTGCACGAATATTTCCGGCGCGATCTTTTCATTGCGTTCGGTGCGCTCGTAAAGGTACACGCCATTTTCCCCGCGGTCATATACGCCCACAAACTGCGGACCGTCACCCACGGGCCAGTTCATGGGCACAGGTTCCATGCCTAGCACCTTGCGGATCTCGTCCAGCAGGTCCAATGGGTCGCGGGCGGGACGGTCCATCTTGTTGATGAAGGTGAAGATGGGAATGCCGCGCTTGCGGCAGACTTCGAAGAGCTTCAGTGTTTGCGGCTCGATGCCTTTTGCCGCATCGATGACCATCACGGCGCTGTCCACTGCGGAGAGCGTGCGGTAGGTGTCTTCGGAAAAGTCCTGATGTCCCGGTGTATCGAGCAGATTGATGACATGCCCGCGATACGGGAATTGCAGTACGGTCGAAGTGATGGAAATGCCGCGCTCGCGTTCCATCTCCATCCAGTCGGATGTAGTGGCACGCTGGTTCTTTCGTGCGCGGACGTTGCCTGCCAGTTCGATGGCGTTGCCGTACAGCAGTAGTTTCTCGGTCAGCGTGGTCTTGCCCGCATCCGGGTGAGAGATGACCGCAAACGTCCGCCGTGTTGCAATGGCGCTTGCGATGGATTGGGTTTCAGTGATTGGTACGTTAAGCATGATTCTCCAAAAAAACTTCCGAAGCCTGTTGTGACTTCGGAAGTCTGTTCCTGACTATCTACGGTTGCGGTCACCGCCGCTGCGACGATCTCCGCCGCGATTCCCGCCTCCGCGTGGACCGCCTCTTCCGCCGCCTCCGCGTCCACCGCCGCCCTTATCCTTTTCGCGGGCTTCCTCGGCAGACCAGCCTTCCAGTACCGCCTGACGCGAAAGGCGGATCTTGCCTTGCGGATCGATGTCCGTCACCATCACGGTCAGTTCGTCACCGAGCACGCACACATCCTCGACCTTTTCAACACGTTCGCTGTCAAGCTGGGAGATGTGCACGAGACCGTCCACGCCGGGCATGATGTTCACGAACGCGCCAAATGCCTCAATGCGCACGACTTTGCCGGTGTAGATGTTGCCGATCACGGGGCTTTCGCTCATCCCTTCGATGCGTTCCTGCGCGATCTTTGCGCCCTCGGCGCTTGTGGATGCAATGTACACGGTGCCGTCTTCTTCGATGTCGATCTTGACACCCGTTTCTTCCTGCAGGGCACGGATGTTCTTGCCGCCCGGTCCGATCAATGCGCCGATCTTATCGACGGGGATCTTCACGGTAATGATGCGCGGTGCGTGCGGTTTCAATTCCGCGCGCGGTTCGGAAAGCACAGCCAGCATCTTTTCCATAATGGACATGCGCGCCGTGCGAGCCTGTTCGAGCGCTTCCTTCATCATCTGCGTGCTCAAGCCGCTGATCTTAATGTCCATTTGCAGGGCGGTGATGCCCGCGGCGGTTCCAGCCACCTTGAAATCCATGTCGCCGAGATGGTCTTCGGTTCCCTGAATATCGGTCAGGATCTTGTAGCGCCCTGTTTCGTCAGTAATAAGACCCATCGCCACGCCGGAGACGGGCGCCTTGATCGGCACGCCCGCATCCATCAATGCCAGCGTCGAACCGCAGACCGAGCCCATCGAGGTGGAGCCGTTCGAGGACAACGCCTCGGACACGACGCGGATCGCATAAGGGAAGGACTCTTCGGCGGGCAGCACGGGTTCGAGCGCGCGCTCTGCCAACGCCCCATGACCAACCTCGCGCCTGCTCTGCCCGCGGAGGGGTTTCACCTCGCCCGTGCTGAACGGCGGGAAGTTGTAGTGATGCATATAGCGCTTGGTGTCGTTGGGGGAGAGGTTGTCCAACTCCTGGGCTTCGCCCAGCGTGCCGAGCGTGGCAAAGGAGAGGATTTGCGTTTCACCACGGGTGAACAGACCCGTGCCATGTGCGCGGGGCGAAACGCCCACATCGCACCAGATCGGGCGGATGTCGGTCGGCGTGCGCCCATCGGGACGCTTGCCCATGCCCAAAATCCGCTCGCGGACGACCGCCTGCTCCGCCAATTCAAACGCCTCGCGGAATTCGTTCACAGCCATATAATCGGCTGCGTTTGCGCCTTCGGGCACCGTGCAGAATTCGGCTTCGGCGACAGTCTTGATTTCGGTCATGCCTGTATAAAATTCCACTTTGGTAAGCGGCTTGTCTAGCAATTCGTTCATCGGTCCGCTGACGCGGTCGAAGACTTTCTTCTTTACTTCTTCGCTGGGGAGGTAGAGTTTGATTTCGCGCTTGGGTTTGCCGATCTCAGCCGCCATTTGCAATTGCAGGTCGATCAACGGCTGGATGGATTTGTGTCCCAGTTCCAGCGCTTCCACCATCACATCATCGGGGATTTCGAGCGCGCCGCACTCCACCATGAGGATCGCTTCCTTGGTGCCGGCAATTCTCAGGTCCAGATCAGAAGCGTCCATTTCCGCAAAGGTCGGGTTGATGACGAACTCGCCGTTCACGCGTCCCACGCGCACCGCGCCGACCGGACCACCCCATGGGATGTCCGAGATCATGATCGCAGCGGAGGCGGCGTTGATCGCCAGAATGTCCAGCGGGTTGACGCCGTCGGACGAGAACGAGTACATGATGACCTGTACTTCGTTGCGCATTCCGTCCTGAAAGAGCGGGCGCAGCGGGCGGTCGGTCAGGCGCGCGGTGAGGATCGACTCGGTCGAAGCGCGTCCTTCACGGCGGAAGAACGAGCCGGGGATCTTGCCGCCCGCATACAAACGCTCTTCATATTCCACACTGAGCGGGAAGAAGTCGATGCCGTCGCGCACGCCGCCCATGGTGGCGGATGCGAACACGATCGCGTCTTCGATGCCGAGCGTGAGCGCGCCGCCAGCCTGTCCGGCAAGGCGACCCGTCTCAATCGAGACCGTCTTGTTTCCAACGACGGCTGAATACTTTTTTCCTTCGAAATTCATTTTTTATCTCCTATACATGGGGCAGGAGGTTGACTCCTGCTTCGACAGCATTGTACTGTCTCAATAACATTCCGCCTTGGGTCAGGGACTGAAGAGTGGGAACAACCGTGTTGTTCGCGATATTCAATTCCTGACTGCGGGTTTACACAATGTAGGGGCACGACATGTCGTGCCCCTA
>CAYPHR010000106.1:5105-9094 GCA_964410375.1 uncultured Anaerolinea sp.
ACGGGTTGACGTGCTATTTATTTGCGGCGGAGCTGCAAACGGTCGGTGACGTTGAGGTAGCTCTGGTAATTGCTTTTACGCAGGTACGCGAGCAACCGGCGGCGCTGACCAACCAGTTTAAGCAGACCGCGGCGGCAGGATTGATCCTGCTTGTTGGCGCGCAAATGCTCAGTAAGCTGAGTGATGCGGTTTGTCAGGATGGCGATTTGCACTTCGGGCGAACCGGTATCCTTCTCGTGGCGATGAAAATCCTCGATCGCCTTTGTCTTGACTTCTTTCGCGAGCGGCATGACGTATGCTTCCTTTCTGTAGATTGATTACGCAGGTCTCCGTACCCGCAGCGATTACCGCAGGGCAGGACCAGTCACGGGGCAGAATTATACCAGAGAAATTCACCTCGAACGGGCGCGAATTTCCTCTTCGTGCGCATCAAAATGTCCCTTCACGTACCGAAACAGCCGCTCCACACTGACTTCTCCCGCCAGATCAGATACATAATCTTTGGGATATATCACCGATTTGGACAGATCCTCCTCCCGAGTCCGCTTCAACCTGGACTTTATGACTGTGTGCGCCTGACCGTATGCCTTAAGCAGTCCCTGACGGCTGATTCGACGCTTGCGATTGCCGAACCACGCATTTACCCGATTGAACATCCGTGATGGGAAATAGCGCATAGCCAATTGGTACAACCCCCGCGCACGGAGTGTCAACCATACCTCCAATGCCAGCGCCCGCGGACCAAGCGTGATGTGAAACAGGACATCACCTATCGTCCAGGCGGGGTTGCTAGAGGGGAGAGAATATTCGGATTCGGGGATCAACTCCACTAAAGAGATGAAGCGGGCGTAGGTTTCATCCAATTCTTTCTCAATTTCTTGTTTGGTCGTCATCGTTGCACATCCTTGAAAATGCTGCTTGTATTTTATTTTTTCGTATGATAAACTGTTGCATATTCTAAACCGAAAGGAGGTATTTCTCATGGCGATTGTGATGTCCAATAACTTGTCTGTTTACGTACCTCCCCGCAGGTTGATTCGGTAGTATCAATTCCGTATAACTCTGCCGCAGGTGCGTTTGCCCTGCGGTTTTTTTATTAACCGGGGGTGCGAAACCGAAAAATATTAATTCAATCAGGAGAGATAAATTCATGCCCTCTGTCATTTCGATCTCGAAACTGGCAAAACATTATCAGGTCCCCGAGCGGGAAGCAGGCTTGAAAGCCGCCGCGCTGGGATTGATCAAACGCCGCTATAAAAACGTCAAAGCGGTGGACGAAATCTCGTTTGATATTCAGCCCGGCGAGGTGGTGGGCTTTCTTGGTCCCAACGGCGCGGGGAAGACTACCACGCTCAAAATGCTCAGCGGACTTTTGCATCCGACCTCCGGCAGCACCTCTGTGCTGGGGTACGAGCCTGCCAAACGCTCGCATGATTTCCTGCGCCAGATCACACTGGTGATGGGCAATCGTAACCAACTTTCGTGGGATTTGCCCGCATTGGATTCCTTCGATCTGCAACGCGCCATTTACAGCATCCCCCACAACGAATTCAAACGCACGCGTGATGAGTTCATTGAAATCCTCGAAGTCGGTGATCTTGTGCAAAAGCCAGTGCGTAACTTGTCTTTGGGGGAACGCATGAAGATGGAAATCATCGGCGCATTGTTGCACAAGCCGAAGATTCTCTTCCTCGACGAGCCGACACTGGGGCTGGATGTCACCATGCAGAAACGCATCCGCACGTTTGTGGCGGAGTACAACAAGCGCTACGGCGCGACGGTGCTGCTCACCAGCCACTACATGGCGGATGTGGAGGCTTTGTGCAAGCGCATCATCGTCATTCATCACGGCAAACTTTTGTTCGATGGCGATCTCTCGAAACTTGTCGAAAAATTCTCGGCGTTCAAGACCATCGGCTTCACCGTGGACAGCGCTGCTACAGACTGGAGTCAGTTCGGGGACGTGGTAGCAGCTGAGGGGTCCCGTGTGACGCTGCGTGTCCCGAAGGAAAAGACATCGGCGGTTACATCCCGCTTATTGAACGATCTTGCAGTGGAAGATCTCACCGTCGAAACAGCGCCCATCGAAGACGTGATCGAATCCGTTTTCGCGGTCGGCAAGGATGTTGTGGAATGAAGCGATATTTCGATTACTACACTTCCATGATGAAGCTCTCCGTGCTGGAGCAGTGGCAATACCCCGTCGCCAATTATTTTTACATGATCGGCATGATCGCTGAACCCGTCATTTACATGGTGGTGTGGTCGGCGGTGGCGAACCAACAGGGTGGCATGGTGGGCGGGTACACGCCTGGCACTTTCGCCGCTTATTACATCGTGTGGACGCTGGTGCGCCAGATGAACATTGCCTTCACGCCCTACGGTTGGGAGTGGCGCATCCGTAACGGCAGGCTCTCGACGAGTTTGCTGCGTCCGATTCACCCGCTGCATGAAGATGTGGCGTTCTTTGCAGGCTGGAAAGTGGTGATGATCATTTTGTGGATTCCTCTGGCGGTGGCGCTTTCGCTGATCTTCAAGCCTGAATTAAATCCCACACTGCTTGAAGGCGTGGTCTTTTTCATCGCAATTTGGATGGCATACCTCATCCGCACGATTACGCTTTCCCTGCTAGGCATGGTGACATTTTGGACGACCCGCGTCAGCGCTCTCTTTGAGCTGTATTTTGCAGCGGAGCTGATTCTTTCGGGACGGTTGGTTCCGCTTTCGCTCATGCCCGCATGGGTGCAGGAACTGGCATGGTTCTTCCCCTTCCGTTGGGCGTTTGGATTTCCCATCGAAGCGCTGGTGGGGCAGTTGACCATGGCTGACATGCTCATCGGTTTGGGGATGCAGGTGGCGTGGGTGGTTGGCGGCTGGATCGTCGTCCACCTGATCTGGAAGGTTGCCATCCGCAGATTTTCAGCGGTGGGAGGTTAACATGCAGGGATTAAAACTTGCCTACAACTATTTGCGCATCGGTATCATGAACGAGTTCCAATACCGCGCCAATCTTTACATTCAAATTTTGCAAACCTTCATTGCGCTCGGCACGGGGCTGATCGGTTTGAACCTCGTTTTCAGCCAGACCAGCGAACTGGGCGGCTGGGACCGAACCGAATTACTGGCGATGATGGGCGTCTTCATCACAATGGGCGGCATCATCCGCGCCGCCATTCAGCCGAACATGGAGCGGCTGATGGAAGACATCCGCGAGGGATTGCTGGATTTCGCTCTGACCAAACCTGCCGATGCTCAAATCCTTATCAGTGTGCGCGAGTTCCGCCTTTGGCAATTGGTGGACGTGATTACAGGGATGATCGTGCTTGGCGTAGCGCTCTCACAAATGAATTGGCTGGTGGGCGTTTGGGATGCGCTTGCATTCTTCTCCGCGCTGGTGATGGGAGCGGTGATGATCTACTGCTTCTGGTTGATCGTCACCTCCACGGCATTCTGGTTTGTGCGCGTGCATGAGATCGCCAATCTTTTTGAAGGTCTCTACGCGGCGGGACGCTGGCCCGTTGGCATTTACCCAACCTGGCTGCGCGTCGCGCTGACCTTTATCATTCCCGTTGCTTTTGCTGTCACTGTCCCTGCTGAAGCATTGACGGGACGTCTCAACCTCCAGACCTGGCTTAGTGCTCTCGCGTTGACGGTTGTATTGTTCATTGCTTCACGCACGCTCTTGAAATTTGGCTTGCGGAGTTATTCGGGAGCTTCGGCTTGATTAAAAGTGACAGTCACCTCGCAGGTGACTGTCACTTTTCACACTTCCACTTGAATGGCACTGCCTGACTCGTATTTCCGCAATCCTGCGCGAAAGATCGTCACAGCCAAAATGAGGAAGACCGCTGCGCCGGTGGAGATCTGTAACAGGCTTTGCCATGTAAATGAGCGCACAAATTCGGCGGGGACCGAACCGATCAATGCGGCAGGGACGATAGTCAGTAGAACAAATTTTGTGGTCGTATTGAACAACACGCTGGGATACA
>CAYPHR010000107.1:0-5010 GCA_964410375.1 uncultured Anaerolinea sp.
CCAAAGTTGCGGCGGAAGGAAACCACACGGATGTGTTCGGGGTCTTTTTCCGCATAATCCTTGAGAATTGACAGGCTTTTGTCCCGGCTGCCATCATCCACCAGAATGGCTTCCCAGGAACGACCAAGCGTGCCCATGGTCTTGTAGATGGCATCAAACAACAGGGGGAGATTATCCTGTTCGTTGAAAACAGGAACAACAAGGGAAAGGTTCATGGTAAACGTTTGAATATCCTTATTTCAGAGCCTTCCACACAGGAAGGCGCATCGGCTGGTCGTGGGAATTCCTGAAATTCCCAAGGGGTCAGAAAGTCCCGCCAGGCTGCGTACCGTTTCGCTTCGATAAGAAAAATATCTGCTTCACTGCGCCATTGCATGTCGAGTTCGGCATTCCAGTGATTGAATTGATAGAGCGTATCGGGATCGCCGCCGATGTAATAAGTATAACCACTATTGATTTGCGGCGGAAAGATGCGCACATCCGGCACATAGATCATCGGTGTCATGGCGGTACCGCCATCCCAATATACCAAACTATCGGGCGGGATCACTTCGTTGAGATATGCACCAATGCGCTCATGAGCAAGGATGATATCCTGTCGGCAGTCCAGCCCGCTCTCACCCAAATGCAGGAGCGGTGACAGGACAAATCCAATCACAAGATAGGAATTTATCAGGATGATGGCAAAACGCTGATTCTTGGACCGCCTCCAGAGCAGAAAAGTCATCATTAAGACGCCAAGCCCAAGCAGGAAGCCCAGTGAAGAACTGATCACACGTTTGATCTGAAAAAGGGGCAGGTCAAAGCGATATCGAAATACATCCACAATCGCGCTCGAAGTGAGCTGTCCTTCCCGCAAGCGCGGCACAGGCAGGTTCAGTAGTTTGTCGCCAACCTGCTCGAAGAGTGAGAATCCCATTCCTGTGGAGAATAGAATGACAATGCCAATCACGAGAATTGTGAGTGCGCGAACGGGCTGACGATTCCACGCATGGGAGAAGGCGATGACAAACAGCAGAATCCCCAACGGGTCGAAAAAGGTCAGGTAGTTCGAAAAACAAAATACACAGCTGTAACTTTCGTATTGACTCGCCAGCGAAGCCCAGCCGTGCATGACAAACAGGATGAAATAGGTCACAGCGAGGAAAACAGCCGCCCGCATGGCAGGAGCAGATTTCCAGTCAGCGCGAGGCGGCCACAATATCAACGCGAACAAACTGCCCATAATGGCGATGAAATGGTAGCGAATCCCTTGAAAAAAGGCATTCATCCGATTCCAGAAATCAATGGATGGAGCCCAGACCGGAACGGCGTCCTTGGGCAGGCGGAAGGCATCCAGAAATGGGGTCAGGTTCTCCGGAAGCCACGGCGCCCAGATGATTAGAATACGGGGCCAATAATAAGCGTGTATGGCAAGAAAGACGAATACGCCCACTGCCAGCGCCCAAATCCCTTTTTGTTTGCCGTGCTGCCAATATACATAGAGCGCCAGCAAGGGCAAAAGTAAAACCATGTTCTGGCGGGTGAGCACGGCGAAGGCGGCGAGGATGGCGCCAAGGATGATCTGCCATAACGCACGGCGTTCCGCCAGCACGAGAACGCATATCCATGCCAGCATACAGGCGATGATGACCTCGGAGACTGCACGTACATACAGCCGAATGATCATCGGGCTGAGCGCAAAGAGCCAGACCACTCCGGCTGCCATCCAATTCCCCGTCCAACGGCGGGTTGTGATCCAAACGCCTAGAATCGTGAGAAAACCCAGGAAAAGGGAAAAATAACGTCCTGTGCGAAGCCCTGCCCCGAAAATATATTCCGCAAAGCCAGGGATGAGGAAGGCAAGCGGCGCCTTATTCGTAAGAGGTCCGTACGGCTCGAACGGTTCATAAACGCCGCGCAAGTACAAGATCCCCTTGAGAAGATAGGAGCCCTCATCCAATCCGCTGACGGTGGTGTGGGCATAAATGAATGCCTGAATGAAATACAGAACTGCCCCCAAACCAGCCAACGCAAACGGCAGCCAGGAGGGCAGTTCCCTGTTCTTAATAAAACCAGACAACTTGGTCATGGGTGGAATTTTAATCGCGAAAGTAGAGATTTCATCCGCGGGTTGTGGGATTGGGATGGATTCCACAACCCGCCATTTATGACAAAAACGAAACTAGTTCTTCTGCAGGCGCGCCATATCCGCATCTACCATCATTGTGACCAGTTCCTTGAACGAGACGGCAGGCTCCCACTTCAACTGAGTCCGCGCTTTGGTCGGATCAGAAATAAGCAAGTCCACTTCAGCGGGGCGGTAGAAGCGTTCATCCACCACCACAAATTCCTTGTAGTCCAGATCCACGCGAGAGAAGGCAACTTCACAGAATTCACGAACGGAATGGGTCTCGCCCATACCGATCACATAATTATCCGCCTTGTCCTGTTGAAGCATGAGCCACATGGCTTGGACGTAATCACCGGCGAAGCCCCAGTCGCGCTGTGCATCGAGATTGCCAAGGCGTAATTCCTTTGATTTGCCCAGTTTGATCTTCGCCACCCCGTCGGAGATCTTGCGTGTCACAAACTCCAAGCCGCGGCGCGGACTCTCATGGTTGAACAGGATGCCCGATGTGGCAAAAATATTGAACGACTCGCGATAGTTTACCGTGATCCAATGTCCATAGACCTTCGCCACGCCATACGGACTGCGCGGATAAAAAGGCGTCTCTTCGCTTTGTGGAACTTCCAACACTTTGCCGAACATTTCACTCGAGGATGCCTGATAAAAACGGATCTTCGGATCTACAAAACGGATGGCTTCCAGAATGCGCGTCACGCCGATGGCAGTCACATCGCCGGTCAAGGCGGGTTGATTCCATGAAGTCGGCACAAAGGACTGCGCCGCAAGGTTATACACCTCATCAGGCTGATATTCCTCGAGAAGAGCAAGCAATGAGCCTTGATCTTGCAGATCGCCCTGTACAACAGTAATATCATCCAAAAGATGGTCAATTCGTTCGTAGTTCACCGTACTGGAACGGCGCGCAACTCCGATCACACGGTATCCTTTACTCAATAGCAGTTCAGCAAGATAGGAACCATCCTGTCCGGTGATCCCTGTAATGATGGCAGTGGGCATTTAATCTCCTAATTCAAAATTCAGCGACTGAATTATACACCATGTCAGCGGCTTTTTGCGCGGTCATGCCAGATCCCCCATCCCAAAATCAACAGCCAAAATCCGAAGATCACAGCGATCATAATTGGAAATGGCAACTGAATCCCAATGTGCAAATAACGATTTGCATACCACTGTCCAAACACAAGCACCAGCACCGCTTCCATCGCGACCACACGCGGGAACCACGCATTTCGCGTCTCCCGCCACCACACCCACACATAGCCCGCCAGCACCGCCTGCCACAGGAACAGGATTGTCCGATAGCGCGGATTGTTCCATTGATCGCCTCCCCCGCGCAGCGCAGTAAACAGGATCCAGCCCCACACCACCAGACTGATCCACAGCCATAGTTTTCGCTTCTTCTCCGCGCTCGAACCTGCTGAGGCGGTAAAGGACAGGATCAAGGCTGGGACCAACGCGTACCAGCCCAAAGACCGCAGGATGCCGATGATCTTCCAGATGATCGTCGTTGGGGCGATCAGTATCGCCGGCAGGACGGGTTGCAACATCCCGTAGATCATCACGAACGGCAGTCGCATCCAGGCGGGCATCTCCTCGAAAAGTTTTTGCACCCAGCCCGAGCCCGCCTCGATGCGGTAAAAATTCCATTTGAGCGATTCGCGGATGAAGTTGTTGATCACGCCAAAAGGCGTCGCCGCGCTGATATTTCCCTGACGATCCACGGCAGAGGACAAGAGGAACAAGCCTGCAACAAACACGATCACTACAATGGCAACCGCCCACCAGGAAATGCGGCTTCGTTCGCGGATGAAATACATCCAACCGCCAAAAATGACCAACGTGACCAACGCGATGGAGGGCGAGACGAGCAGCATGCCCGCAATTCCAAGCGCCAGCCAGAGCAAATGTTTTCTCTCCTGCGAATCCTGCCAGCCGACAAATCCCCACAAGGCGAAGGTGCTGAATGCCAGCAGGTATGGCTCGCGCATGGCAGACATGCCAAGCAGAACGCTTTCGGGGTACAACGCGAATATCCAGCCGGAAGCGAGGGCTACTTTCGAGCCCCATTGAAGATTGACCGCTTTCCATAAAAACGGCACGCCTATCGTACCCATGAAGGCGGTCACCAACACCAGCAACAATATACGATGTGCATCCGGGGAAAACGTGCGATAGATCAATGCACTGAACGCCAATAGACCGCCATACTGGTCATAGGCAAATTTCTGGTTGAATGCATTTAAAATCGGACTGTCAGAATTTGCCAAATCCCAGGCTTGGGCATCACGGCGGCGGGCATCTGTGTAGACAAAACCAGACTGGTCGTCCACGTCATCATACCCGTAGGTGGGCAGGGCGAAGTAAACAACAACTCCGCCCACAAAACGCAGGATGAACGCAAGTGAAACCATCCATGACAGAATCTTTCCGCCACCTGCCCAGCGCGTGGAAACGGTCAATAATCCAAAGGAAAGAAGAAAAAGGAAAGAGAATCCCAGCCAGCCAATGAACCATTCACCGGGCTGGACGGATGTGAGGACTGCGCCCCCTGCGATGGATAGGGGAAGTATCCACCATAGATCGCGTTGTTCCAAGTATTTCATATCCACACTTTACCATGAAATCCAAATCCTATTCACAGCCGACAAGTTGATAAATTTGCGCCTGCGGAAGTGCGAAAACTTGTCGATACCATGCTGGTTGATCGGAAAGTTGGGAACCGTCAAAACTCTGGGGCATCCCGCCAATGTAGATATAGTCAACACCTTGCAGGCAAAGTTGATTCCGTACATCGTCCTGCCCGAACTGGGTCTGAAAAGGAAGCAGGGTCACTGGGCGGGAGGTCAGCGCGGGAATCCAGATCCCGGCATCGGAACCCG
>CAYPHR010000107.1:5110-9076 GCA_964410375.1 uncultured Anaerolinea sp.
AGGGTCACTGGGCGGGAGGTCAGCGCGGGAATCCAGATCCCGGCATCGGAACCCGCCTGGGCATGGGCAGGCTCAAGGGATGTCACGTAAAGGGCGGATGATGCGATGAGGATATGGGAATCAGGCGGGAGGGATGTGTCGATCCATGTCAGGGCGGCAAGGTCGTCACGGCTGGCAAACTGACAGCAATCGGATGGATAAAAAACACGGTTTAAGCTGGCGTTGATGACGATAAGCCCGCAGACGAGAAACACTGTCAGGCTGGCTGGCAGGTTGGAGCGGGGGAAGAGGCGAGGCATCCATTGAAGCAAGCCGGAGAGTCCCAATCCGCTGAGAAACGAGAGCGGGAGATAAGCAAGCATCTGCACATATGGTCGGTCGAGAAGAGTCAAGACCGGAAAGCCCGGCAGTTCGATGGGAATGAACAGGGCAAGGATGAAGAGCAAAGAGGATGTCACAAGGAAGAAGGAAAACTGCGCATAAAATTTAAGGGAAAAAGGCGTTAATACCAGCGCGAGAATCAGCATCCACGAATCTCTTTGCATGTAGCCGCTTATTAAGGGGGAAAGCGCACCATGATTTTGCATGAAGCCAATTCCCAGCGCGAGACCCAGTATAACGAGAGCAAAAACGATCCATTGGGCATTGATCGGTAAACGTCTCCACAGCATCACGATCATGAAAGACGCCAGCATACCGACATATACCATTGCAGAGCGTGTATGGATCAGAACGGAGAGTAGAATTCCAATACCTGTGAGGAGATGGACGGATCGGCGCCGGTCTTTGAAATATTCCCGCACCAGCAAACTACCAAGCGACAAAACAAAAACCATACAAACCAAACTGAGCAACGCCGGGTATTTTCCCCAATTTGCCAGGTGGACTGGCATGTGCCAGCCAAATCCTGCCAACAGACAGGTAATGAAGGCGGCGACATTCGAGCCGGTTGCGCGGCGGGCAATGAAAAACAGGGAAAGCGGAAGAATTGCAAGGATGATCTGTCCGAAAACCAACATTAAGTCCGAAATGTTGGTTTGAAAAAAATGGACGAACGCCGCGCTGATCAAATGATACCCGGCATGGTAATACGATTGTCCCACCCAGGTAGAGGGAAGGCTTCCCGCCAGAAGAGTCTCGGAGAAATATTTGATGATGCGGTAATGTTCCGCCGAGTCAAAATAGGATGGCAGGGTTGCTTTTTGTATAAAAGCCGAATGCAAAATGATGGAAACAAGCGCAAACAGCGTCAAAGCAAGGGTTTGAGGCGAAAACCGTTGTACTTTTTTGATGACAAGGAAAAATGGCACAATAATCAGGATGATCGAAATGATCCTGCCTGTCAATGAACCGAATAGGAAAACAATGAGAACATAGACTATCGCCCAAGCCGCAACGGGCAAAATCCAGCCTGCCAGCCCAAGCGAGAGATATTCCGCATCGGTCAATTGTTCTTTGAAAATATTTGCAAGAATCTTCCCTATAATGATTTTCCCCCAGAGAATCATCAACAAGACGCAAAAAAACGCCCAAGCGTGATGACGCAGCGCGTCCCATCCGTCCAGCCAGATGTTCATGATCTAAGGATAACTGGGATATGAGACCGTAGCAGTCGGCGTGATACGAACCGCGGTTCCTGTCGCGTTGGGAGTGGGCGTCCTGCTGGCGGCAGGCTGTGTCACGGGAGCCGAAGCAGAGTCTCCCATTTCAGATATTTGCGGGTCCCACGTTTGGGAGGATAGTAAAATCGCCGTCAATGTGAACGTTCCCTGCGCCAGCAGATGATATTTTTCTGTTGCCATGATGTTAATCTCCACCCGTTCACCCAGATTTATGACATCTCCCATACACAGGATACTGGTCGGCGTGTTTTCGTTTCGCTGGCATACATAAATGATCTCGTCAGCAAGACGGTTGATATTCAAATAAAAATCGGGAAAATCGCGGTCCGGCACAAAGAGATTAATGATCGAATTCCCGTTCGCATCACGTCCAAAAGATAGAATGCATAATTCTGTCAGTTCCGCGCCGCAATACCCGAAGGTCATTGGCGGTTCGACAGGTTCATCCGGCGTTTCATCCTTCGAGGGGAAAAGCGCCCAGACACAAAGGGTCAACAGGACAAGGGCAAATATCCATGCCGAGAAAAAAATCAACTTTTTTTGTTCTTCGAACAGCTTTCTTAACATATCGAAAATTCTACCACTACAAGCAGGCGGGCTGGACGCGGGAATTCGCGAAAAACCCTGCCATGGATTCGGAATACAATAGGGCAACATGCATCCGGGAGTGATTTTTTAACATGAACAACCTGTTTATTCGGAACGCTTCAATCAGCGACTCAGTGCTTCTGGCGGACTTGTCTGCGCGCACCTTCAAGAGCGCGTACAAAGCCCAGCTAACGGACAAAGAACTGAATGACTACACCGCCTCGACCTTCTCCCTCGACAGGATTCAAGCCGAGTTAATTGACCCCGCCTGTAAATTCCTGCTCGCGCATGAAGGCGATACTACCATTGGATATGCCATGTTGAGAACAGATGATCCTCCTGACAGCGTGACGGGACCCAAACCAGTGGAACTCGCCCGCATCTATCTCACAGAGGGTATCATTGGCAAAGGTTACGGGACCACGCTCATGGAAGCCTGCCTGCAAACCGCCAAAGAAGATGGTCATGAGACGATCTGGCTGGGAGTGTGGGAAAAGAACGGACGCGCCATCCGTTTTTATGAGAAATGGGGATTTACAACAGTTGGTTCCATTGACTTTGAGTTTGGAGATGAAGTTCAAACCGATCTGGTGATGGTACGTGTGATAACCTCCGCACACCAAGCGTAAATTATTCCAACGTATTTTGGAGCAAACATGACACCAAAAGTCGAAACTTCCACACCATCCAACACCCCGACCCCGATCGGACCGTACAACCATATTGCCAAGGTCGGGGATTTCATTACCATCGGTGGGACGGCGGGGGTAAATCCTGCCACAGGTCAACTCGCAGGAGAGGATGCCTTTACCCAAGCATCGCAAATTCTTGATTCGTTCAAGGTGATGCTGGAATCCGCGAATTCCGATCTCAGCCATATTGTCCACATCAATATCTTTCTCAAGAACATGAACGACTTCGAGGAAATGAACCGCGCCTATATCAGCAAAATGGGGGATCATCGCCCCGCGCGGACGGTCATCGGTGTGAATGAACTCCCCAAGCCGGGCGTGTTGCTCACGATGAATTTGACGGCAGTAACAAAAGATTGATAAAAACTTCCGAAGCCTTAATGACTTCGGAAGTTCAATCTCAGCAAGTCCATTATCCGCTCTTCGCGCTTCAACCACGTCAACTGCGAAACATCAGTCCGCGCTTGTTTTCCCAACGCCAGCCTGCGCGGTTCATCTGCAAGCAAAGATTCAATCGCCAATATCCAATTACCAATGTGGTCTCGATACGACGGCGAAAGAGCATCGCCGTCTACTCGACCACCGGGTTCGACGAACACCGCATTCCCCTCGTTCAAAACTTCCCGAATCGAAGGCAAATCCGCCGAAACAATTGCACGCCCCGACGCCATGTACTCGAACATCTTCATCGGGTTGATGACTTCGGCAATATCCTGCCCGCTCGAAGCCTCAATCGAACGCGAGTACGGCATCAGCAACACATCCGCCGCCGCCTGATACAGCGGGATGCGCTCATGCTGAACAAAGCCCGTCATTATCACGTTGGTCATCCCCGCTTCGGTCAGTTTATTTTTCCAAAACGCCACCAACTCCGGCGTGCCGCCCACCCACAAGAAATTGACATTTAGCATTTGTTTTGCGAGTTCAAAGAGCAAGTCCGCGCCGCGCCCGGGGTAGATGTGACCGGTGAATCCAACAGTTAAGCTATCTGGCAAGTTCAATTGACGACGCGCTTCGGATGGACTCGGCAGATTTTCGTACTTCTCCAATTCGACGCCGTTCGG
>CAYPHR010000108.1:0-9028 GCA_964410375.1 uncultured Anaerolinea sp.
ATGGCAGATGAAGGCGCAAACATCGTCTCGCTGCAAGAAGGCGCGGGGCTTGGAACTTCGGAGCAGGTTGCGAAGTTTGTTGCGGATGCTTCTGCGATTGCCAAAGAGAAAAATATTTACATCATCCTGCCCGTGTTTGATATTGGCACAACGCCCGCCGAAAATAAAGTCCACATCATCGACCCGAACGGCGATGTTGTGCTGACGCACGTCAAATACGGCGGCAACGATTTTGAAGGCACGCTCAAAGGCGACGGTATTCTGCAAACCGTGGACACGCCCTACGGCAAACTGAGCGCCGTCATCTGCTGGGATGCCGACTTCCCGAACGTCATCAAGCAGGCTGGCGAGCAGAATGTGGATCTGCTCTTCGTCCCTTCGAATGACTGGTTGGAAGTGAAAGACATTCACGCGGGCATGGCAACCTTCCGCGCGGTGGAGAACGGCATGAGCATCTTCCGCCAGACGGGGCAGGGTGTTTCCTCCGCAGTGGATGTACATGGGAGCGAACTCAACCGCGTGGATTCGTTCAAAGAAACCGCAAACAACTTCGCAGGAATTCAACGCGTGGAAATGCCCATTGGCTCGGTGAATACGCTCTATCCTTCCATTGGCGATGCGCTGGGAAATGTGATGCTGGTCGGTTTGGTTGGGCTGCTTGTCGGATTATTTATAACCCGCAAGAAGGTGATACTTCCGCCTCAGTAATAGTATGAAACATGGAAACAGCCTCCTTTACGCATTGTCAGCGTGGAGGAGGCTGTTTTGCTTGACCAATTCCAAGTCAGGCGGGATGCGGCAGAGTCTAGTCTGCTTGATCCGCATCCGGCAGTTCATCTTCCACGTTGCGGATTCGTGGGTTGGCATAGACGAGGGCGCTTGTGACAATGGCGACCACGCCGGAGATGATGAACATCAAGCCGATGCCGCGTCCCGCGCCGGTGCCAAGCCATTGACCAATGAACGTGGAAGCCAGCGCACCGCCTTCGCTCATGAGCGGCTCGAAGAAACGGTCTGCCAGCGGACCGGCAGTGAGGAAGGCAAGCGGCATCATGGATTGCGAAATGGCGGAGCGGACGGAGAAGACGCGTCCCTGCACGTCACGCGCGACTTTGGTTTGGAACACTACCTGGCTGTTGCCCGAAGCCAGCGGGACGAAGAACATCAGGACGAATGCACCAACACCGATGAGATAAGGGTTGGGGGTCATACCCGCAATGATGAAACCAGTCACTGCCAGGACGATGAATCCGATGGCGGCGGGGATGCGGCGTTTTGCGCCTCCCCATGCGCTCATGACGATACTGCCCGCCAGCATGCCCACACCCAGAATGGTCTGGATGATGCCAAGCACATCCGCCGTGAAACGGCTCAAGACCATGGGGATCAACAATACCGCCGACCAGTTGAGCAGGAAGTTGACCATGGCGTAGTACAGCAGGAGCCCAAAGAGACCTGTGCGTTGGCGCAGATAATTCCAGCCGAATGCCATATCCTGCCAGATATTTTTATCCTTGTGCTCAGCCGCGCGCTCCGGCTGCGGAATACGGACGAATAACAAGGCGCCAACCGCAAAGAAGAACGTGACAAAGTCAATGATGATAATGCCCGTGAAACCGATGAACACGAACAACACGCCAGCCAGAACCGGGGTGAGCACCGATGTGATCGCCTGTCCCATTTGCACCATGCCGTTGGCACTGCCAAGTTTTTCCTTCGGCACGATCATGGCAATGGATGCCGAGTAGGCAGGCTCTTGAAAGGCGCTAAAAACGGACATCATCGCGGCGATGATGTAGATGTGCCACAACTGCAAATTCCCTGCGCCGAGCAGGATGAAAATGATCAGCGTGAATACCGCGGTGAAGGTATCCGCCAGGATCATGATCAGGCGGCGGTTGAAGCGGTCTGCGAGCGAACCGGCAAAGGGCAGTAACAGGATGCGCGGCAGGGATCCAAGCAAAACCGTAATGGCGAATGGCGTGGCTTGTTTGGTCTGGTCGTACAGCCAGACGCCGAGGGCGAAGTTGGTCAAGCCCGAACCGAGCATGGAGACGAGTTGTCCGCCCCAGATGATGAAGAAGGTCTTCATATCTTTCGGGGTTTCAGCGGGTGCAGATACGGATAGAGTTGTCATTTCTTTTTGCCTTTCTTCGCCTTATCAAAATAAAAATTCGGATAGAACGCCACCGTCAAAGCGTACGGGTGATCGCCGGATTTGGAGACTTTGTCATCCGCTTCGAACTCTTGAATGAGCTTGACCAGCCGATCCTGAAATTCGCTTACCCGCTCCTCCGACACGCGGCTGACGACGCGGTTGATGATCAGGCGGCGCGGCTGTTCATCCGCGCCCTGCTCCAGTTGAAACTGACGCGCCTGCAAACTGCGGAACAGGTCTTCACGCGTCGCGTCAATGGTGGATGCCAGCAGGATGTTGATCGGCTCGTTGTCGCCTTCCTTGGAAAACTTGAACAGGGATGGATCGACTTCCAATGCTTCCGCCGCCGCCTTGAATTTTTTCTCGAGCATGTTGGAGACCATGCGCGTCTCCGCTACTTCGATCAATCCCAGTTTCTCCAACGCGCCGAAGTGATAATACAGTTTGCTCGGGGCAAGCCCTAGTTTTTCCGCCACCTGTTTGACGGTGAGCTTTTGCCCTTCGAGCAGTTCCACAATCTGCATCCGCAGGGGGTCGGCGACGGCGCGCAGGGTTTCGAGGTCTGAGATATGGAAGTGTTTCTTTTCTTTGCTTTTTTTCATCAAAAAATATCCTTTCATCATTAAAATATTTTTTAACGATAAGCCGGATTTTACATTGTTTTATCAGCCTGTCAAGGGGCAATTTCTGCGGGGACTGGCAGGACCGCTCCGGTGTTATAGTTAAACAGGTAGTTCATCCCCACTTCAGGAGCTGCACCATGAACGCACTCGGCATTGACATTGGAGGTTCGGGCATCAAAGGCGCGCCCGTGGATATTACAACCGGCGAACTGCTCGCAGAACGAATCCGCATTAAAACCCCAAAAGGCGCAAAACCGAATCCCGTGGCGGAAGTGGTCGCGGAGATCGCCCGGGCGTTCAAATGGAACGGTCCCATCGGAGTGGGCTTCCCCGCCCCCATCAAACATGGCATCGCGATGATGGCGGCAAACGTTTCCGAAAAGTGGGTCGGGATCAATGCCGAGGAATTGCTCACATCCGTTACGGGATGCAGGTGCCGGGTCGGGAATGACGCGGATGTGGCTGGCATGGCAGAGATGGCATTTGGCGCGGGGAAAGGTCAGGTGGGCACGGTCATCATGATCACGCTTGGTACAGGTATCGGCACCGCCATCTATTATGATGGACATCTTTTGCCCAACACCGAGTTTGGTCATCTGCAATTGAACGGCATCGATGCTGAGTACCGCGCATCCGATGCGGCGCGCCAGCGCGATGACCTTACATGGAAAAAATATGCCAAACGTCTGAACACCTACCTTAACGAAATGGAAAAACTTTTCTGGCCCGACCTTTTCATCATCGGCGGCGGCATCAGCAAACAGCACGAAAAATTCCTGCCGCTTTTGAATTTGCAGACCAGGATCACGCCGGCGCAGTTCCAAAATGAGGCGGGCATCGTCGGTGCGGCATTGTTCTCGCAGGAAAAATAAAAAAGACCTGACGGGTTGAAACCTGTCAGGTCTTTTCGAATACTCCGTTACTACGCCTTCACGACGCTGAACTTATCTTTTCCAATTTTGTAATTGCCGCTGTGCTTGATGACCTGCGCGATCACATCTTCAGGAATATCCACGAACGAAATTTTATCTTCGATGCGGATCTTGCCGATGGTATAGCCGGGGATGTTGGCATGGAAGGCGATCTGCCCTACGATGTCATTCGGGCGGATGTTGTGCATCTTGCCCTTGTTGATCTTCACACGGACCATGCCAGCCTCATGCGATGCGCTTCCTTTTACCCGCTGCTTGCCAGCCCGCCCGGAGGCATCTCCACGCCCGAACGGTTCCCGCTTCGCGCCGCGTGAGGAGAAATCGCGCTCGCGTTTCTCGAACTTCACTTCGGCGATCTCGGCGATTGGACGCTGTTTTTCGTCAGCGCGCGAGATCTTGATGGCGGCGGCGGCAATGTTCATGACGTCATGTCCGCCGTCGATTAATTCCTGCACGATCTCCAGTTCGCGTTTGTAACGTCCGCGACCGAGCCAGACTTTGAGTTTCTCCACCAATTGCGCTTCACGATGACTGGTAATATCTTCGGCGGTGGGAAGTTTCATTTCCTTGACGGGCTGTTTGGTCAACGCCTCCACTTCGCGCAGGCGGCGTTTCTCTTTGGGAGAAAGCAGTGTGATGGCAATGCCGGTCTTGCCGGCGCGCCCCGTCCGCCCAATGCGGTGGACGTACACTTCTGCATCGTCGGGCAGGTGATAGTTGAAGACGTGCGAGATATCATCAATGTCCAAGCCGCGCGCGGCGACATCCGTGGCGACCAGCACCTTCAACTGATTCGAGCGGAAACGTCCCAGCACGCGCTCGCGGGCTTGCTGGTCCAGGTCGCCGCTGATGGCTTCGGCGGGGATCCCGCGCACGACGAGTTCGTTCGCCAGCGTGCTGGTCTCGGCGCGGGTGCGGGTGAAGATCAACGCACTGTGGATGGGTTCGATCTCGAACAGGCGGGTCAACGCATTGGTCTTGTGACTCTCATGGACGAAGTAATAGCGTTGTTCGATTGCCGCAGCGTTGAGCGCAGTCCGTTTGGCGGTGACAGATTGCGGGTCGCGCATGAAGCGTTCCGCCAGTTTCCGGATGCGCGGGGGCATGGTGGCGCTGAAGAGGGCGGTCTGACGTTCGGGCGGGGTTAATCCCAAAATCTTTTCCACATCTTCGATGAAGCCCATGTTGAGCATTTCATCGGCTTCATCCAGCACCACGGTTTTGACATTGCTGAGCACGAGAACGCCGCGGTCAAGCAGGTCGTTCAAACGTCCCGGCGTGCCGACGACGATATCCACGCCGCGTTTGAGGCTGTTGATCTGCGGTCCGTAGGGCTGACCGCCATAGACCGCCAGCACGCGCACGTTAAGGTGTTTGCCGTACTCAGTCATCGAATCAGCGACCTGCAACGCGAGTTCGCGCGTCGGCGCAAGCACCAATGCCTGCGGATTCTTTTGTTTTTCGAAGTTGTTGAGAATGGGGAGGGCGAAGGCGGCGGTTTTGCCTGTGCCGGTCTGCGCCTGACCGATCACATCCACGCCGGTGAGCATGAGCGGGATCATGCCGGTTTGAATGGGAGTCGGCTCGGCATAGCCGAGTTCGGTGATTGCCTGCATGATCTCATCACGCAGGTTGAGGGAAGAAAAATCGGTTGTCATCTTTATCCTTTGTAAGAGCACAGCGACGCTGCGCACCTACGGTTATGCGGGATGTTCCGATGACTCCGTCTAACGTTCTTCCTGTCTACAAGGTCCGCCTTCACAGGCTGGACCCGCCCAACAAAAAAGCCCGACAATCATATCGGGCGATCATTCAGAGTTACCAAAACAATTCCCAGAAAATTTGCCCTCCATTGAGAGCGGCGGGAGTATAACACAGATTTGGACGAACCGCTTGGGAGATTCGGGTTTCCAAATCATCCTTCGATTCCCTTGCCTTTTGCCGTAAATTTTATATAATGAAGCCGGTAATCGAAAAGGCAAACCCGTCGTGAGGCGGGGACGCAAAGTCATGGGTCTTTCCTCTCTTAGGGAAGATCGCCAGACCGCCGAAATCTTTTTTTCGGCGGTTTTTTGACTTAATTCAGAAGGAGGCAGCCGTCCAAATACATTCAATACTCTTTCCAGTACTGCGCAACAATACATTAAATGTTTTTTTCTCAGTACGACATGACTAGCTCTTCAAGAGGAGATAAGATAATGTTCAGAAAGAGTTTCAATGTTTTTTCAGTACTTCTGATTCTGGCATTGGCATTTGCCAGTTTCGGTCCGGTTCTGGCAGATGATGGGGACTCGCTCACTCCGGAAACTCCCGCCCCCTCCGCAGAAACAGGTGAAATGACCAACGAGACCCCCTCGTTATGGTTCGTTGAACTTTCCGGACCTTCGGTAGCGGCTGGAAATTCGTTGTCCAAAGTGAAGGCGGAAAAATCGTCCTTCCGATCTGAAGCGAAAAAGGCGGGCTTGGTCTACAAGGAACAATTCGCATTCGATACCCTGTGGAACGGTCTTTCCATTCAAGTCGGCACATCCCAACTCGCCAAACTTTCACGCATTCCCGGCGTGAAGGCGATCTACCCTGTTGATACGATCCAGATCCCCGAAACGGCAGCGGGCGAAAACCCTGAAATGTTCACCGCCCTTGCCATGACCGGCGCGGATACGGCGCAGAGCGAACTCGGCTACACCGGCGCAGGCATCAAGGTGGCGGTCATGGACACCGGCATCGACTACGATCACCCCGACCTCGGCGGCTGTTTCGGTCCCGGTTGCCGCGTGGCGTTCGGATATGACTTTGTCGGCGATAATTTCAACGCTGATCCCCAATCCGCTTCGTACAACCCCGTACCTGCTCCTGATAACGACCCCGATGACTGCAACGGACACGGCACGCACGTAGCGGGCATCGTCGGCGCGAGCGGAGCTGTCACCGGCGTTGCGCCCGAAGTGACCTTCGGCGCGTACCGCGTCTTCGGCTGTACAGGCTCCACTACAGCGGACATCATGCTTGCCGCCATGGAACGCGCCCTGGCTGATGACATGGACATCCTCAACATGTCCATCGGCTCCGCCTACCAGTGGCCCCAGTATCCCACCGCCGTGGCTGCCAGCCGCCTGGTGGAAAAGGGCATGGTTGTGGTCGCCTCCATCGGCAACAACGGTGCGAACGGCTTGTATGCAGCCGGCGCGCCCGGTTTGGGTGAAAATGTGATCGGCGTAGCGTCATTCGACAATACCCATGTCGCGTTGAACACCTTCACCGTGTCCCCGGCCGGGCTTTCAGTCGGATACGGCAATGCTACAGGCTCACCTCTGGCGCCGACCTCGGGCAGTTTACCGCTGGCAAAGACCGGCACTCCCGCCTCCGCAGCTGATGCCTGTACTGTCACAGGTCCTCTGCCTGATTTAACCGGCATGGCTGTGTTGATCCGCCGCGGAACCTGCGGGTTCTATGAAAAAGCACGCCGTGCAGAACTTGCCGGAGCAGCAGCAGTCCTTCTGTATAACAGCACAGCCGGTCGCTTCAGCCCAACAGTTGCCGTATCGACGGGGGCAGATGGATTGCCGGTAACAATCCCAGTTGTCGCCATTTCTGATACAGAGGGCGTAGCGATCAACAACGCCATCGATTCGGAACCGCAGACCCTGAATTGGACGGAAGATCTCGGTACCTTCCTCAACCCCACCGGCGGGCTGATCTCATCCTTCAGTTCCTACGGTCTTTCCCCCGATCTGGCGCTCAAACCTGATATCGGCGCTCCCGGCGGTTTGATCTTCTCCACCTACCCGCTCGAGGCTGGCGCCTACGCCACCATCAGCGGTACCTCCATGGCATCCCCGCATGTGGCGGGCGCGGCGGCTTTGCTCCTGGAAGCTCGCCCCGGAACTCCCGCTGGGGCAGTGCGCGGCATCCTGCAGAACAGCGCGGATCCAAAAGTTTGGTGGGGCAACCCCGGACTTGGCTTCCTGGATAACGTCCACCGCCAGGGCGCCGGCATGCTCGATATTGACGACGCCATCCTGAGCACCACCAGCGTATCCCCCGCCAAGATCGCCGCGGGTGAAAGCGAAGCAGGTCCCTTCACACAGACATTGACGATCCAGAACACCAGCGCGTCCAGCGTGACCTATGATCTGTCCTTCGTCAACGCGCTGTCCACTGGTCCCGACACCTTCACGGTCGGCTTCTTCCTCGGTAACGCTTCTGTCAACTTCGGCGCGGCGAGCGTGACGGTTCCGGCGGGCGGCTCCGCATCGGTGACTGCCACGATCACCCCCGCAACGGCTCCTGTTGGTGGTCAGTATGGCGGTTATATTGTCTTCACTCCGCAGGGCGGAGGTCAGGTGTATCGCGTGCCGTACGCCGGGTACATCGGCGATTACCAAGCCAAACAGGTGCTGACCTCCGGCGGATTCGGCTTCCCGCTCGTTGGTCGGGCGACATCCTGCATCCGCGTTGTGGATGGCGAATGTATTGGCGGCTCGTACTCGATCCCGCCGGCTGGCTATGTCTTCAACATGACCAGCATTTACGAAATGCCGTCCATTCTGGTGCATTTCGATCACCATGCCCGCACACTGCAGATGGAACTCTACAATGCCGACACAGGCAATCCGGTCCACCCGGTGTTCAACAAGTTCGTGGATCTTGAGTACCTCCCGCGCAACTCCACCTCGACCGGCTTCTTTGCCTTCGCCTGGGATGGAACCCGCATCCACAGCAACATGAGCAACGGCAAGGGCAACACCAACCAGCTCTTCAAGAACGTACCCGACGGCAATTATCTCGTTGTCGTCAAGGTACTGAAGGCGCTGGGTGATCCCAACAACCCGGCTCACTGGGAAAGCTGGACCTCCCCGGTCATCACGATCGACCGACCCTAGAAAGACGCCCGGTTTGTAATAAAACAGGCTGGCGGAGAACTCCGCCAGCCTGTTCCTTTTATATGCTTCCAACTACCGGAATCTCTACTCCAACGTCTCCATGCTCAACAACACCCACGCGCCCTGATCCTTCACGCAATACACGCGATACAGGCGTTTGGGCTGGATGACTACAAAGAACGACTCGGTCAGCCTGAACTCGATGCTGTCCATTTTCAGGATGTGGGTGATCTTCGAGGATTGATGCCCGCGGCGGTTGATCCCGCCCTGTGACTTGAACGCCTCCGCCCGCGCCTCGATCGTCTGCACCTCCCCAAGCGGACTCTCCGTCAGCGGCGTGCCCAGTCCCTTTGCCATTTCCACCGACGCCTTATATTGACGCGGGATGATGACAAAGACGAACAGGGCGGCAAGGATTCCAAGTCCCGCCAG
>CAYPHR010000109.1:0-8911 GCA_964410375.1 uncultured Anaerolinea sp.
TTTTTGCCAGTGTTCGCAGACAGGCGTAATCGATCTCAAGATCATACCAACGCGGAAGGTTTTCCTCGCCGCCGCGCACCAATCCCATAGACGTTTCCAAGCCTTTGGCGAGACGTTCCCAATCCGCTATCGGACGTTCCAGCGTGGGCGGCGTCATCGAAACCAGATACTTGCGGATCGCGGGCTTGACCTCAATGGCGCGGTTGCTCGCGCTCTTGCGGACAATTTGCTTATTCCCGCGGCTTTCTTCAGGGACGTTGATCAGCACATCGCCGCAAATCTTCGCCTGACACGAGAGGCGCACTTGACCAATTTCCCAGCCCTTGTCTTTCAATAGTTTCGGACGGCGTTCAAGGTAGGCGCGTTCTTCCGTGCCGACGGGGGAAAGGTTGTCACGGCTCGACTCGATGTTGTATTTCTCGAAACGACCCGCCTCCACCACGACCATGCACTTGCCGCAAGTGGCATTCTCTGCGCAGATCGACTCGATCTCCACGCCCAATTCCCGCGCTGCCGAACGGACGGATGTTCCCTCGTCCACCTGTCCGCGCCGACCCGATGGCTGCAAAATGATGTTGTGTTTTTTCATATCTTCACCGTAGGGGCGGGGTTACCCTGTCCCTACATTTGCATCTCGTTTTGGAATCTCCACCCGCGCCGCTTCCGCTTCCAACTCTGCCAGCAGCGCCTCGGCAATTTCCTCGGCTGTCCCCTCTCTCTCGATCCACTGACCACGCTTATACTGCTTCGCGTAATCCGTTGTGGATGTGGCGCCAATTGCCATCGCATACGCGTCAATTTTGTTTTGCACTTTTTGCGAAAGTTCTTTCTTTATTGTCTGTCCATCCGCTTCGACAGTAAATGATTGCGGAATATCCTTCCAATACATCACACGGTATTTTGCCATTGCGTATAGCCTCTCAAATTATATATAATTTCTGAGGGAGATTTTACGGGATGATAGGTGGATGGTCAATGACAAAAACTCTTAATTTTTTTGGTTTCCCCAAACTCCAAAAACCTTTTAACGCGAATGATACCAATGGACGAATCTTGCGAATGTTTTTATTAGAGCCATTCGCGAAATTCGCGTTCCGAAAAGGCATTTACTCCATCGCACTTCCCGCCAGCCAGCCGGTTGTCCATGCCGCTTGAAAATTGAACCCGCCCGTGATTCCGTCAATATCCAATACTTCGCCCGCGAAGAACAAACCGTCCACCACGCGGCTTTGCATGGTCTTGAAATCCACTTCCTTCAAACTCACGCCGCCGCAGGTGACGAACTCTTCCTTGAATTGTCCCTTGCCCTGAATGCGAAATTCGCCCGCTGTCAATTCTTCTGCAAGCCGCCGCAACTCCGCTTTGGAAACATCCGCCCAATTTTTCTCGCCAATGAAATGCACCAACTGCTTCCACAATCGAAGTGGGATTTGTGAAAACGCCGAATGTGCCAAAACTTTTTTGCGCGCATTTTCGTGCCAGTCTTTGTTACGTTGCAAAACCTCCAGTGTAGAATCAAGTTTATAGTTGCCGAGCCAATTCACAGTTAAGGTTGAAGCGTATTTTTTATCGAAGAGAATCCGCGCGCCCCAGGCAGAGAGTCGTAGCACGGCAGGTCCGCTCATGCCCCAGTGTGTGATCAACAGCGGACCGCGCGCGGTGAGCGAATCCATCGTCAGCGTTACATCGTCAACGGATAATCCCGCCAAGCCGTCAATGCGTTTGTCTTTGATGTTGAAGGTGAACAACGATGGCACAGGGTCTGCAATAGTATGCCCCAACTTGCGGATGAGATCGAGCGACTTGCGGTCGCCGCCCGTTGCGAACAAAAGTTTTTTCGTTTGGATAAGTTGTAGCCCCGCCTCTCTCCTGACCTCCAACTTGAACCCACCCTGCGGAGTTTTTTCCACGCCCAAAACGGATGCGCCCAACTCGGCCCGTACGCCTGCTTGCTTTGCGGCGAATCGTAGCGTGCTGGCAATCGTGTTCGAGTCATCGGTGACGGGGAACATGCGCCCATCGGATTCGGTCTTGATGCGCACTCCGCGCTCCTCAAACCATGCGACAGTATCTTGCGGTTGAAAGCGCGTGAACGCGCCGCGCAGTTCAGCCCCCCCGCGCGGATAGTAGGTGATGAGTTTGGCAGGCTCAAAACAAGCGTGCGTGACGTTGCACCGTCCGCCGCCCGAGATGAGCACCTTGCCGAGCGTCTGGCTGGCTTTTTCAAGGATGAGCACGCGCCCTTTGGGGTTGAGTTCCGCACAGCGAATCGCGGCGAAGAATCCCGCCGCGCCGCCGCCAATGACGATTACGTCCCAATTCGTTTGTAAGTTTGACATGCCGTGGATGATAACGTATCCCGCTAAAAATGGCGAACGATGCAGGTCGTCTTATTGCAGGGTTTGCTCCGCGAGTGCGATCGCTCCCAAGATCCCGGAACGGTTTCTTAACCCGGGAGATACGATATATGTTTCGATGTTTTTCAAGATGATATCCGACTGTATATAGCTGTTGATATATCCCCGCGTCCGTTTTTGTATCTTGGTCAGGAGATGCGGGGTCGAGCCCACGCCCCCGCCGATGATGATCCGCTGCGGTGACAGGACGTACGAATAGCTGGCGAGCGCTTGGGCAATGTAGTCGGCTTCGAGTTCCCATGCGAGGTGACTGGGCGAGAGCGAGTTGCCGCGTTGTCCCCAGCGTGCTTCGATGGCAACGCCGGAAGCCAATCCTTCCAAACAATCCCCATGAAATGGACAGACCCCTTCGAAGGGGTCTTTGATCAGATCGTGTTTGACGGGAATATGACCCATTTCGGGATGGAGCAGTCCGTGTAGCGGTTTTCCTTCCACGAATGCGCCGCCGCCGATGCCCGTTCCAATGGTCAGGTATATAAAGGTTTCCAATCCCTGCGCCTTGCCCCAACGCCACTCGCCCAATGCCGCGCCGTTGACGTCCGTATCGAAGCTGATGGGAAGGTCGAAAGCGGACTGCAACATCCCCACTACATCCGCGCCGGTCCAGCCGGGCTTGGGCGTCGGGAGGATGTGACCATAGGTCGGAGAATCAGGTTTCAGGTCGAGCGGACCGAAGCATGCAAATCCGATCGCGGAGAGTCTGCCGAGGCTGTCCTCCTGGTGCTTGAAGAAATCCACCACCTGGCTGATGGTCTCCTCCGGCGTGGTGGTTGGGATGCGGGCTTCCGCGCGGATATTCCCCGGTCCTGTGCCGACGGCGCAGATGAATTTTGTGCCGCCGCCTTCAATGCCGCCGTACAAACGATGGGTGTTTTTCATTTCTGCATTTGGAGCCAGTGATAGGAATAAGGATCAAGCGTCGATTCAGCGTTGACGATATGCTCGTTGCCTGCGAACAGGTCAAGATATTTCTTTTGATATTGTATCGGCAATTTTACAGTTTGCGCGGACTTGCTCAGGTTGTTGAAGATCAGCATGATGTCGTCCCCGTGCTGGCGGATATACACCGCAACGTGCGGGTTGCCCGTCTCGATCCATTCCATGCCGCTGCTGCCGAACGCTTCATGTTTTTTGCGGACGGCGATCATGCGCTGGATGGAATGGAACAGTGAGTTGGGATTGTCGATCTGGCTGGCAACATTAACCTTGTGATAGCCTAATTCACCTTTGACGAATTCGGAATACGGTTTACCGCTGGTGAAGCCCGCATTCGGCGAATCATCCCATTGCATCGGCGTGCGGACTCCATTGCGGTCGGGCAGGTCGATGTTGTCACCCATGCCGATCTCATCGCCGTAGTAGACAATGGGCGAGCCGGGCAGGGTGAACAGCAGGGAATTGGCGAGTTCGATCTTGCGGCGATCATTATCCAGCAGGGGCGCGAGGCGGCGGCGTATGCCGAGGTTTATTTTCATGCGCGGTTCGGGCGCATATTCCTTCCACATCCATTGGCGCTCTTCTTCGGTGACCATTTCGAGCGTGAGTTCGTCGTGGTTGCGCAGGAAGGTGCACCACTGGCAGTTTTCGGGGATGGGCGGCGTGCGCTGCATGATTTTCATCATGTCTTCGTAGCGTTCCTTTTTGAGCGCCATGTAGATGCGCGGCATGATCGGGAAGTGGAATCCCATGTGGAATTCGTCACCGTCACCGAAGTACGGGCGAACGTCTTCGGGCCACTGGTTGGCTTCGCACAACAGAATACGCCCGGGATAATGCTCATCCATGAAGGCGCGCAGTTTTTTGAGATAGGCATGGGTCTCTGGAAGGTTCTCGCAGCTGGTGCCTTCGCGTTCGAAGAGATATGGCACGGCATCGGCGCGGAATCCATCGATGCCCAAGTCCAGCCAGAAGCGCGCCACGTTGATCATCTCCTCCTGCACTTTGGGATTGTCGTAGTTCAAGTCGGGCTGGCTGGAATAAAAACGATGCCAAAAGTATTTGCCCGCCTTTTCGTCCCATGTCCAGTTGGAGGTTTCGGTATCCAAAAAGATGATGCGCACGTCCTTGTACTTTTGATCGGTGTCACTCCAGACGTAGTAATCACGGTAAGGCGAGTCAGGACCGGAGCGGGACGCCTGGAACCAGGGATGCTGATCGGAGGTGTGATTCAGCACGAGGTCCATGATGATGCGGATGCCCCGCTGGTGCGCCTTGGCGATCAACTCCTTCAAGTCATCCAGCGTGCCGTAGGATTCATCCACGTTGTAATAATCCGCGATGTCGTAGCCGTCATCGTTGAGCGGCGAGGGATAGATCGGCATGAGCCAGATGCAATTGATGCCGAGCGTTTGCAGGTAATCGAGTTTTTCCGCGACGCCATGCAGGTCGCCGCGCCCGTCGCCGTTACTGTCCTTGAAGGAGCGCACGGAGATTTGATAAAAGACTGCATTCTTGTACCAGAGATTTTTATCCATCATTTTTATTCGACGTTTCCATATATTCCTGAATTGCCAGTTCGATAAAGACCGCCGCGCTCCACCCGAAAATTGGTGCGGCGGACCCGGGCGCTTCACCACTCTGTGAGTTGTAGTATTCACGCATGCCCGGTTGACTGGCGATCATATTTAATGTTTTCTCGCGCAGTTCCCTTGCAAGTTGACGCTCGCCGATGATGTTCAACGCTTCGATGAAAAAGTAATTGATGTTCGCCCAAACGGGACCGCGCCACATTTTGTCCGCGCTGTAGGCTGGGTCATCGTAGGCGACGGTCGGAAGTGCGAACCTGCCCCAAAACTCGGACGGATCCTGCAAATGCGCGAGCAATTTTTTGTTGATTTCCTTCGGCAGTTGACCTGTCCACAACGGATAGAGATTGAACGGCGTCAGCACGGGGATCGTTTTTTCGTTATGCAATGCATTGAAGATACCTGCTTCTTCATTCCAAAGGTGTTCGATCATGCGTTGCGTCAGTTCATCCGCTTTTTTGCGCCATTCTTTTGCTTCTTTATTTTTGCCGATAAGTTCCGCCATTTTTGCCAGCGAATTCATCTGAATAATCAGATAGGTGTTGATGTCCGGCGATTCGACTGGCAGACCGTGATCCCACAGCGGACTGTTGTCCAATCCCGATGAATATGGATGAGTGTATTGCACAATTCCATCTTTATCGTCATCGTTATGTTCGAACCACCAGGCGTTTTCGCGTTTGAGCGGTTCGTAGATTTCCTTCAAAAAATCCACATTTGGATGCGTCTCGTGGATTTTTAACGCCGCCCACGCCATAATGGGAGGCTTGGTCACCTTTGCATGGATGGGATGCCCGATCTCGGAGACCACGCCTTCATCGAAGATCGCGTCAGGGAGCATCCCGTCGGGCAGTTGATTCGCCAACATCACGCGGATCTGGTCGCGTGCGAGTTCGGGGTCAATATGACAGAAGGCGATGGCGTGTAGGGCACTGTCCCACAGCCACGCCCCGACATAAAATGCTTTGGTCGGCATCATGGCTTCGTGTTTGACATATCCCGACGGGCTGACCAGATTATTCGCCATCACCCACCACGCATAGGCATATTTCTCGCGGCGTTCTTCCTTGACAGTTGGCGCGTGTTCGAACCATGCATCCCAGCGGGCTTGAGCGTTTTTCTGCGCGGCAGAGAATGGAATTGCTGTTGGCGCATCGTCATCACCGATGTGGAGCGTAACCGCGCAATCTTCGTCCGCTTGTACGATGAATTCCACGAAGTGACCCTGCTCATCCGTCCGCGCTTCATTCTTTGTAATTGCGCCGTTGACGACGCCGTACACCGCATCGCGGACATGCCTCAGCGAGCCACCAGAGTCAGTGGCGTGCCAGTGGATCGGGCGGATCCGGAATCGGATCCCTGCGATTTGGTTGTCCGGGATGCCGAATGCCAGCGTGGTTTCATCCTGAAAAACAAGGCGGAAATCCCCTGTTTTGCTTTGAAAGGTCAGCATTTCAGGCGATGTTGTAATGTTAAAGTCCAGCGGATTTCCCTGTCCATCAATGAATTGCAGGGCTTCGATGAAGGGCGGACGTTTCAGATAACTCTCGATGCCTGGCTCAATTCTGATGAGCCGCTCTGCAAGTTTGATGTACAGAGCGGGCTCCTCAGAATGTTTGTAAACCAGCAGTCGCGAACCTCGGTCACTAAATGGGACGCGCGTGATATCGATTTGGTCTTGCAGAAGGTTCAGCAGCGACGTGTTCAATTATCCTTTGACCGCGCCAGCCATCATGCCGCGCACGAAGTAACGTTGCAGGGAGAAGAACACGATCATCGGCAGGAGCATGGAGAGGAATGCCGAGGCGGTCAACAACTGCCAGCCCGCGCCCAGTGACGTGACCATGTTGCTGATCTGATACGTCATGACCGGGTTATTGCCGCCGAGAAAGACCAATGCCACGAGCAGGTCGTTCCAGACCCACAAGAATTGGAAGATGCCAAGCGATGCGATCGCGGGCATCGCCAGTGGAATCACCAGTTGGCGGAAAACCGTCCAGTGGGATGCGCCGTCGATGTAGGCGGCTTCGAACAGGTCGCGCGGGAGCGAGCCGAGGAAGTTTCGCATCAGGTAAATGGCGTACGGCATTCCAAATCCGGTATGGAAGAGCCAGACGCCGAGGAAGGTTCCATTCAGACCCAGTTGGGCGTACAAACGCGAGATCGGGACCAGCGTCATTTGAAGGGGAACCACCTGCAGCCCGACCAGGATCGAGAAGAGAAGGAAGCGTCCTTTAAAGTCCAGCCAGGCAAAGGCATAACCGGCGAAGGCGGCGAACAGGATGGGCAGGATCGTGGCGGGGATGGTCACGATCAGGCTGTTGACGAAGGCGCGCCCCATGCCGCGCGGATTGAGCAGATCGCTCGCGTTGCATTTTATGTCCAGCGGGGCGGTTCCGGCGGCGCAATCCTGTTGATAGGTGCTCGTGCCGCGATAACCGACCAGCGCGTCAATGTAATTGCTGAAAGTGAAGCGGGCGGACGAGTCGATCCCAGACATCTGCCGCAGATACGCGCTGATGTCCGCGGCGGCTTGTGCTTCGGGGATGGGAAGATCGCCCATGTGCAGTTGACCGTTGATCTCGGTCCGCAGGGATGCGAGTAACTGTACCGAGCGCGGGAACTGTTGGACCAACTGTGGATTGGTCAGGTCGGCATTGGGGAGAGCCTTTCCATCCGCGCCGTGGCAGGTTTCGCAGGATTGGGCGTACTCCCCGGATCCGCGCGGAGGCGAGAGCACCGTCCACCAGCCGGATGTGTTGATCGCCTGTGCGGGGCGCAGGGATGTGACCAGCAGTCCCAGCGTCGGCACCACCCAGATGGTGATCATGAAAAGAATAATGAAATGGGTTGGGATTTGGTTGATGATCTTGTTGATGCGGTCGCGTTTCATCGCATTTCCTCCTGCGCAATGAAGCGCTTGATGTTGAAATAGATGAACGGGATGATGGCAATGACGAGAATGACAGCGACCGCCGTTCCGCGCCCGACGTGGAAGTTTTTGTACATCTCTGTGTACATGCGGTTGGCGATCACATCCGTGCTGAAGTTGCCGCCGGTCATCACATAGACGATGTCGAACAACTTGAGCACATTGATGACCATGGTCGTGACCACGACCGTGATCGTCGGCATGATGATCGGCACCATGATCTTCCAGAACACCGTCCATTCGGTGGCGCCGTCCACCCGTGCCGCTTCGAGCACCTCGTCCGGCACGGATTTGAGCGCCGCGGAAAGGATGGTCATGCAAAAGCCTGTCCAGATCCATACGCCCACCACCACCAGCGCGAATGTGTTGACATGCAGGGTCGATAGAAATGCCACAGGCTGTCCGCCCAATTTGGTGATGATCGAGTTCAGAAGCCCGATCTGCACCTGTTGAGTTCCATAGTCATAGACGAATTTCCAGATGATGCCCGCACCGACGAAGGAAACCGCCATGGGCATGAAGATGATGGCTTTCGCAAGCGCCTCATACTTAACCCGGTCTGCCAGCACGGCGAACACCAGTCCCAACCCGACCGTTCCGCTCACCATCAGGACGATCCACTTGAGCGTATTGCCGTACGATGACAGCCAAAAGGACGACCAGAATGTGGCAAATGTGCGGGTGTCGAATTCCGCCGTCAAAGCAATGCGGTAATTCTCGAAGACGCCCCAACAGGGATTGCCCGCCACGCAGGTCGTAGCCGCTGATTCGACGCCGCTCCTGTCCTTGAAACTCAGTGAGATGGTGTTGAGCATCGGATAGACGATGAACATGCTCATGATCAACAGGGCGGGCAGAAGGTAGAGCCACGGCACGTATTTTCCCTGCCTCATGATATTGGGGACGGAACGTGGAGCCATTCAAGCCTCCTTTGGTGAAATCGGCACTGGGGATGCCTCTTTCAGACATCCCCAGTGATTCGGTTGGTTATGCTTACTTCAATGCTTCCGCTTGGACTGCCGCGGCTTGTGCCAGCG
>CAYPHR010000110.1:0-8889 GCA_964410375.1 uncultured Anaerolinea sp.
TCTGTTCTTCGGTCGCACCGTCAAATACCGGGGTGATCGCGCGGAAGCCCATGCGCTTTGCCGCCCAGCCCAAATGGACCTCCAACACCTGACCAATGTTCATACGACCGGGCACACCGAGCGGATTTAGGATGATATCAACAGGCGTGCCGTCTTCAAGGAAGGGCATATCCTCGATGGGAACCACCTTGGAGACAACACCCTTATTACCATGACGCCCTGCCATCTTATCGCCAGCCGTGATCTTGCGGCGCTGTGCAACAGAGACGCGCACCATCATATCCACGCCAGCGGAGAGATCGGAGTTATCTTCGCGAGTGAACACCTTCACATCCACCACCTTGCCGCGCTCACCATGAGGCATGCGCAGCGATGTGTCTTTCACATCGCGCGACTTCTCTCCAAAGATGGCGCGCAGCAAACGTTCTTCAGGTGTTAATTCCTTTTCGCCCTTTGGTGTGATCTTACCGACGAGAATATCGTTCGGTCCAACTTCCGCACCGATACGGATAATACCATTTTCATCAAGGTCTTTGATCGCGTCATCACCGACGTTCGGGATGTCGCGTGTGATCTCTTCGGGTCCGAGCTTGGTATCGCGCGCCTCCACCTCATGCTTTTCAATATGAACAGAGGTAAAACGGTCATTCTGAACGAGACGCTCGGAAAGCAAAATCGCATCTTCAAAGTTGCCGCCTTCCCATGAAAGGAACGCAACAACCACATTTTGCCCCAGCGCCAACTGCCCGCTATCAGTGGATGACGAATCGGCGATAATGTCGCCAGCCTTGATCAACTGCCCCTTCACAACGGATGGGCGCTGGTCAATACATGTGCTTTGATTGGAACGCTGATATTTACGGAGCTGATACACACGGTTGCCGCTGCGCTTCTCTTTGACCGTTATGCTTGATCCTGTCACCGAGACAACTTCACCATCCGCCTCAGCCACCACAACCTGACCAGAGTCAAGCGCGGCATGTCCTTCCATACCCGTAGAAACAAGCGGGATCTCCGGGCGGACAAGCGGGACAGCCTGCGCCATCATGTTCGAACCCATGAGCGCGCGGTTGGCATCGTCATGCTCAAGGAACGGGATCAATGCGGCGCTGATACCCACAACTTGGTGCGGCGCCACATCCATATATTCCACACTTTCAGGGTTCGAGAACAAAAAGCCCGAATGGTAACGGCAGGAAATGCGCTCACGAGAGAATTCGCTCTTCTCAGTCAACGCGGCATTTGCCTGTGCGATCGTGTACTTGTCTTCTGCATCCGCCGAGAGGTAATCCACATCATCGGAAACGTACGGGACAATGCCGATCTCCATGTCGAACTTCGACAACTTCTTATACATCTTGGCATCGATCTCAGTGCCAGATTTGAAAAGCAACTCCTCGGACTTGGGATCATACACATCCTGACGCAGAGTCCTGCCTTCCAGTCGTTCGTCCGATGCAGGAAGAGATTGATACACTTTGCGGTACGGAGTTTCGATAAAGCCATATTCATTTACGCGCGCAAAGGAAGCCAAACGTCCGATCAAACCGATGTTCGGACCTTCCGGAGTTTCGATGGGGCAAATGCGTCCATAGTGCGAATGGTGGACGTCACGGACATCGAAACCAGCACGTTCACGCCGCAGACCGCCGGGACCCAGCGCTGAAAGCGTGCGTTTGTGACGCAGCTCAGCCAACGGGTTGGTTTGGTCCATGAATTGGGAGAGCTGGGACGACCCGAAAAATTCACGCAGAGCCGCCACCACAGGGCGGATGTTGACCAGCGTGACAGGGGAAAGCTGCTCCTGATCGCGAATGGACATGCGTTCTTTAATTACGCGCTCCATACGGCGCAAACCGATGCGGAGCTTGTTCTGGATCAACTCACCCACAGTCTTGACGCGGCGGTTGCCGAGATGATCGATGTCATCGGGGCGTTCCTTCGCATTATTGATCTGGATCATGCGGCGGATCAAACGGATGATATCGCTCTTGGTCACAGTGCGATGAGGAATCGGTATTTTCAGATCAAGTTTCTGGTTAAGTTTGTAGCGACCAACACGTTCAAGGTCGTAATGACGCTGGTCGAAAAGCTGTTCTTCCAGAAACTGACGAGCATTTTCCAACGTGGCAGGATCGCCGGGGCGCATCTTCTTGAAGAATTCGATCAATGCCTGTTCGGCGATTGGTTGTTTGGCATTGTCTTCCCAATCAGGTTCCTGCTTAATGGTGGATGCAATGAACATGCGGTCGGGGTTGTTATCCACATCCTTGAAAATGGAGAGGATCTCTTCATCCGTGCCATGCTTGATGGGAGAATCCTTCATCCCATCGCTGACAGCTGCAAGTGCACGAAGAAACACCGTAATCGGCACGGTACGTTTGCGGTTGAACTTCAGAATAATGTAATCGGATTTGCGGGTTTCGAATTCCATCCACGCGCCGCGGTCTGGGATAAGTTTCGCCATGGCGAGCAGACGTCCAGTAGCACGGTCCGCGGGGGCTTCAAAGTAGACACCCGGAGAGCGGATCAACTGTGAGACGACGACTCGCTCCGTCCCATTTACAATGAACGTCCCCTTGTCAGTCATCTCAGGGAAGTCGCCGAGAAAAATGTCCTGTTTGATTGGTTCGGGCACATCAGGACCTGCAAGAAGAACGGAAACGTAAAGCGGGCTGGCATAGGTCAGATCGCGCTCGACGCATTCTTCAATGGTATGCTTGGGTTCGCCAAACCAATATTTCAGCCCCCACTGCTGGGATTCGGGTCCGCGGCTCGGGAAGAAAAGTTTCATTCCCTTATTGTAGGATTCGATCGGGGAAACCTCGTGGAAGAGATCGCCCAAGCCTTCCTTTTTAAGCCGTTCAAATGAATCAAGTTGTACTTCGATCAGATTGGGTAGGTCTAGTTTTACCGGGATACGCGCGTAACTTTTTTGGGGCAAAGAAGATGCCATTCTTCTCTCCTGACTTATGTGGCTGGGATAAACGATTTAAACTGTCCCGCTGGACAGCAACCTAAAATTATATCGAAAGGAAGCCAATACGTCAAGAAGAATTCGTCACAAATATATGAAGTTAGATATTGCCTTTTACATTTCTTGACAATCCATATAAGTGCGTGTAAAATCACGGACGCTTAACAAAAGAATAGCAAGCCGAGATAGCTCAGTTGGTAGAGCACGCGACTGAAAATCGCGGTGTCCCCAGTTCGATCCTGGGTCTCGGCACTCTCGGTGAGCAGGATAACCGAAACACGCGGGCGTAGTTCAGTGGTAGAACGTCTCCTTGCCAAGGAGAAGGTCGTGAGTTCGAATCTCATCGCCCGCTCAACCATGGAGGATTGCAGATTGAAGTTTTCGGTCGGCAATCCTTTTGTGCATATGGCGTCGTGGCCAAGTGGTAAGGCAAGGGTCTGCAAAACCCTTATTCACGGGTTCGAATCCCGTCGACGCCTCTGAACAGACTCGCAAGGGTCTGTTTTTTGTTGGGTAGAGGCAAGATAATTGTAAGGGACTGTAATACACTACAGGTACGCGAATCCACATTCACAGGTTCCCCGTAGGACTGCTGCGCGACGAATCCTACCGACGCCTCTAATCAACACTCAAAACAGACTCGTATGAGTCTGTTTTATTTTTTGAAGTTAAATGAAAATCTTTGTGGGGCTTTTTCATTCCAAATGCGTTATTCCCACAATCCATTTGGAATGAAACTGCACATGAAAACGTCTATAATAAGTAGAGCAATATCAATATGAAGAATCAAAACGTATCAACCGCACTAAAAATCGCCACTGGCTATTTTGTCATTGGCGGTTTATGGATTCTATTAACAGATCGGTTGTTCTTTTTTCTATTCCCAAATCCCGAGATTCTATCCAGGGCACAGACGTTAAAAGGCTGGCTTTTTGTTATAACCACTGCGTTTATACTTTTCCTTGCCATAAAGCGAGGTTTATCGGCACAACAAAGGGCGGAACATGAAACCATAGAAATAGAGAAACGTCATCGTATTCTGATCGAAAAGCTCCCTGCGGTCGTCTTCATAGAAGAGTTCGAAGGGCATGTTCTTCAATACATAAGTCCTCGTGTAAAGGATCTGCTTGGGTATTCTGCCGAGGAGTGGCAAGCAGACAGCAGCTTGTGGGAAGCGTCACTGCATCCCAGCGACAGAGAACGGGTACTGGCAGAGGATATCCGCACCAACAGCACCAGGGATGCATTTCGCATCGAATATCGGCTGCGCCATCATGATGGGCATTATGTCTGGGTCAAAGAGGATGCATCTGTTATCACGGATGAAAACGGAGCCCCCCTCCATTGGCACGGCATTCTTGTGGATATTACAGAGCAAAAGTCGGCGGAGGAGGCGGTGAAACGCCGCGATGAAATTGTGAAAGCGGTTGGGTTTTCTGCAGAGCAGTTCCTGAAATCTGCCAATTGGGAGGAAAGTGTTGATAGCGTCCTTGCCAGATTGGGGCAAACCACGGATGTCAGCCGAGTCTATATATTCAAAAAAGTACAAGGACCGGACGAGACGTTTGTATCTCAAGTTTATGAATGGTGTAATAATGGAATTGTGCCCCAGAAGCACAATCATGAGCTCCAACACATCAGTACTGCGGAACCAGGATATGTCCGCTGGATAAAGAATTTCGATCAGGGCTTGCCCATATTCGGCAGGACGAATGATTTCCCGGTTGAGGAACAGGAACTGCTACGAGAACAAGGAATCCTTTCTCTGATATGCATACCGATCCAAGTAGAAAAGGATTGGTGGGGATTCATCGGATTTGATGATTGCGTGCATGAGCGCGAGTGGACAGAGACAGAAATAGATGCACTGCGTGCCGCTGCAAATACGCTCGGCACGGCAATTGAGAAAAAGAACCATGAAGAAGCCTTGTTGAACAGCGAGATCAGTTACCGAGGTCTGTTCAATGCCGTGCGCGACGCCATTTACGTCCAAGATCAGGATGGGCGCTTCCTTGACGTCAATGACGGCGTGGTGCAAATGTATGGATATCCAAGGGAATACTTCATCGGAAAAACCCCTGAGGATCTGAGCGCACCCGGAAAAAATGACCTGAAGAAGCTCTTCAAGAAATTTCAAGATGCGTTTAATGGCGAGCCGCAACAGTTCGAGTTCTGGGGATTACGAAGTAACGGAGATGTTTTTCCAAAGGAAGTTCAACTTTATAAGGGAGCATATTTTGGGAGCAATGTCGTTTTCGCACTGGCTCATGACATCACAGCAAGGAAACAGTCCGAGGGGGCGCTGCAAAAACAATTGAGGGAATTGAGCGTTCTTCACCTGACGGCACAGGCAGAGGCAACTGCCAAGGATGTGGATTCCCTGATCCAACATGTAACGGATATTATCAGCGACACTTTGTACTCGGATAATTGCGGCGTTTTTCTATTAAATGAAGCGGGAGATTTTCTGATCCCACATTATTCGTACCGAGGTACAGACGCTGACAACATGTGTTACAGCATACCTGTTGACAAAGGGATTGCAGGAAAGGTGCTCTCCTCCAGACAGTCCCTTCGAATAGATGATGTTTCTCTCGCGCCTGAATACTTCAAAATATCCAACAACACGCGCTCAGAGCTTTGCGCCCCAATCAGCATTGGAAAAAAGTTGTTCGGGGTCTTGAACGTGGAGAGCAAACAATTGGGCGCTTTCACAGAAAGGGACGAGCGCCTGCTCAATACGATCGCTGGCGGGTTGGCGAATGCCATGGAACGCATCCAACTCTTCGAGTTGGAAAAGAAGCGCCGCCAACAGGCAGAGATACTGCGTGAAACTACTCTCGAACTGACAACCTTTTTCAAACCGGAATTCATGTTCGAAAGAATCTTTACGCTGTTGAAAAAAATAATCGACTATGACAGCGCATCCGTTGAAATGATCGATCATGGATTTGCCAAGATCGTAGCGGGGGAGAATATTCCCCCAGAACTGATTGGCACAAAATATTCTTTTAACGCTGAGAAGTGGGGCGGCATGGATGCGCTCCGTCAGCCCGTTATCATTCCGGATATTCACAGAGATGATAGGTTTGTCAAACTTGAAGGGGCAGAGCACATCCGAAGCTGGATGGGTATACCTTTGATCGTGCAGGACAAAATCATCGGTTTCCTTAACCTTGACAATCGTACGCCGGGTTTCTTTAACAGCGAACATGCAGCCATTACCCAAACCTTTGCCAATCAGGTTGCGGTCGCAATCGAAAATGTTCGTCTATTCGAATTGGAACAACGCCGCCGCAGGGAGGCGGATGATCTGCGTCAAGCCACAGCATCGCTTGCCAATACATTGGATTTGGAAAACCTGCTCGAGAACATTCTAGACTGGCTGGAAAAACTGGCTCCATACGACAGCGCCTCCATCATGCTGAAATTTGATCAGTCCATCCGTCTTGCTACAAGCCGCGGCTTGCCGGATGAGTATCAAATCGGACGTGAATTCCCCCTCACCGACAAGTGGACCCATCTTGCAAAAACACGCAGGCCTCTTATTATTGAGGATGCGCAACAGGACGCAATCTTTGAAAAATGGTCCGGCAGTGGATATATCCGCGGTTGGATGTCGGTTGCCATGTTCGCCCAAGACTCATTGATAGGGTTCATCAACATTGACAGCCGAACGCCGGGAGCATACACCGAGGAACATGCTACCCGCATTCAGACGTTCGCCAATCAAGCCGCAACCGCCATCGAAAAAGCGCGCCTGTTCGAGTTGGAAAGAAAACGCCGGGAAACAGCCGAGACCGTCAGGCAGGCAGCCACCGCGCTAACCAATTTACTCGACCTGCCATCCCTGCACAATGCCATTCTGGATTGGCTCCATAAGATCGCGCCGTACGACAGTGCATCCATTTTGGAAATCGAAAATGATCATCTTCGCATCACCGCTGCAGTGGGGTTGCCAACTCCCGACAAGGCATTGAATCAGGTCTTTTCATCGGACAACACACTGTGCAGAATCATCAACGAAACTGGTCAGGCATTGATCATTGACGATTGCATGGATGATCCACGCTTTGAAAGGTGGGGAGAAGTCACACACGTGCGCGGATGGATGGGAGTCCCGCTCATCTCGCGTGGACAGGTAATTGGCTATATCACACTGGACAGCCGCACTCCCAACGCCTTCACGCAAAATGACGCAATTGCAGCGCAGACCTTCGCTCACTTGGCAGGCATATCCCTGGAAAATGTCAAGCTTTATACAGAAACAAGGCAACGACTTGATGAACTGGAAATGATGAGCCGCATCTCATCCGCGCTTCGTGCTGCGCGCGATACAGAGGAGATGCTTCCCATCCTCCTCAACGAGATCAAATCAAGCATTGCCACCGACACGGCAACGATCCTGCTCTACGACCATGAACTTGGAGGATTGACACCGCGTGTCATAAGCGGTTGGCAAACGGATATCCCCAAGAAAATTTTCAAGCCCGGAGAAGGGATCATTGGAAGGGTATATGCCAGCGGGGAGCCACATATCAGCCCTGAATTAATGGATGATCCGTGGGCGCATCCCGAAAACGCCCCGATCTTTGGCAAAGGCTGGGGAGTGATCACAGTTCCGATCCGTACGGCAAATGAAACCATCGGCGTGATCACGGTCGGTATCAAAAAACCGCGCCAGATCGAAACCAATCATACACGCCTGATCATCACCATCGCGGAGATTGCCGGGAATGCGATCTACCGTTCAACCCTATATGAACGAAGCGAGGAACAGGTACGCCGCCTCACAACCCTTCGTGAAATGGATACCGCCATTACATCCAGCCTGGACCTGCAGATCACGCTCAATATCATTACCGAACACCTGATCACCAAGATGGGCGTCAGCGCAGCGTCAATTTTGGTTTTCAATCCGAACAGCCAAATGCTGGATCATTATGCTGTCAAAGGTTTTCAGCATAACGATGCTGTTCAGAAATCCATAAGCATCGGCGACGAACTTGCGGGACAGATCCTTTTGAACCGCCAACCAATTTACATAAAATCTCTTGCCAACGAATTGGATGCAAGGCGCGAATTTATGTTAGGAGAAAAGTTTAAAAGCTATTATGCCATCCCATTATTAAGTAAAGGCGCTGCAAAAGGGATTTTGGAAACCTACTTCACCGATCCATTCACCCCTGCCGCAGACTGGCTTGATTTCCTGCAAACACTTGCTGGTCAAGCCACCATCGCCATTGATAATGCGCAGCTGTTCGAGAACCTGCAGCGCACCAACCAGGAACTTTCCCTCGCTTATGATACGACCCTCGAGGGATGGGGAAAAGCCCTCGAACTTCGCGATAAAGAGACTCAAGGACATACACAACGCGTCACCAACCTGACCGTGGAACTGGCTCGGCAAATGGGCATTTCCGAGTCTGAGATCCATCACATCCGCCGCGGAACGCTGCTGCATGACATTGGGAAAATGGGCGTTCCAGACAGCATCCTCCGAAAACCAGGCACACTCACCGATGAAGAATTGATCGAAATGAGGAGACATCCACAATACGCTTACGACCTGCTTGCCCCAATCCCTTATTTGCGTCCAACGCTGGATATCCCCTACTGCCACCACGAATGGTGGAACGGGAACGGCTATCCGCGTGGATTAAAAGGAGAGGAGATTCCCCTTGCCGCCCGCATCTTCGCTGTTATTGATGTTTGGGATGCCCTGCTCTCAGACCGTCCCTATCGCAAAGCCTGGAAGGAGGAAGATGTAATGGAATACATCAACAATCTCACAGGAAAGCAATTCGACCCGCGCGTCGTGGAAGCGTTCAAGAAAATGCTCGAAACCACGTCTAATTTCGTTTATTCCAATTTCCCCGGCGAGCAAAAGCGTCCGACCAAAAGAATGGATA
>CAYPHR010000111.1:0-8863 GCA_964410375.1 uncultured Anaerolinea sp.
GATTGAGGTCAAGGCTGAGGCGGACATCCAGCCCCGGAGGAGGCGTGCCATAGATGACTTGATTCCACAGGATCAAGCTGGTGGGATTTCCCTGCAAGCCGCGCAAATAACCGTCCAAGCGTGCTTCCAGCCCAGCCTGCCCATAGACAGGATGCGTATAGCCAATTATAGGTCCAAGGCTGGGATGGAGATAACTTCGTATGTACGAGCCGCTTTGTCCCTCCGTGATGTTGATGGGGCGGTTATTCCTGTCCACAAGTTCGCCGCGCGGCACGAAGCGGTCTGCGATGGCGCGGCGCGGATTGTCGGTGCGGGTGAGCAGGTCGGGTCCGCGGATGATCGCCCACCAGGCAGTGCTGAAGGCGCTGGCGGCAAGTCCCAGCGCGAGCACGCCTGCCAGTATGGTGAACGGCTTGGGATCGTGCAGGGAGGCGGGTTCTTCATCCTCCGTGTTGCTGATCGTAAGCAGGATGAACAGCGCGATGAAGGATGTCAGCATGGAGGAGCCGCCGTAGGAGACGAAGGGCAGTGTGACGCCGGTGAGCGGCAACAGGCGGATGTTCCCGCCGATGATGAGCAGACTTTGTACGCCGAGGTAGGTCACGATGCCGGTGGCGAGGTAGCGGCGGAAGCGGTCCGTAGCGCGCAGGGAGACGATCAAACCGCGGGAGAGGATCAGCCAGATGGTGGCGATCAAGCCCAGGCTCCCGACAAGACCCGTTTCCTCCGCGATGGCTGAATAAATGAAATCGGAGATGGCGACCGGCACGAGCAGCGGGCTTCCGATCCCCAATCCACGCCCGATGGTGCCGCCGTTGGCAACCGCCAGCAGGGATTGTACGATCTGATAGGAATTGCCGCTCGGGTCATCCCATGGGTTCAGCCAGCCGACTACGCGGATGTGGATGATGTCGATGAAGAAGTAACCGACCAGGAGGGTCAGCGCGAGGAAGATGCTGGAACTGAGCAGGATGCGTCGTTTGCTGGTGGCGATGAAGATGATGATGGTGAAGATGCAGACGAAGATGGATGCGGTTCCAAGGTCGCGCTGGACGAGCAGCAGCAGAAGCGCCAAGCCGGTGACGACCAATGTGGGCACCAACAGAGGGAAGGAAAATAACTGGATGCTGGCGCGGTCGGCGAGGTAGGCGGAGAGGTAGATGACCAGCAGGATCTTGAGCGGCTCGGAGGGTTGGAAGTACACGCTGCAGCATCCCAGCCACAGGCGCGGACCGAAGCCGAGCGGATTCGTGCCGAAGATCAAGGTCAGCGCGGTGATGAACAATCCGCCGCTCAGAATGATGTATTTGTATCTTCTTAAGAAGGAAATGTCTTTCAGGAAGCGCAGGGCGAATACGAAGACCAGTACGCTGACCGTCAGCCAGATGGTCTGGCGCAAACCAAAGGTTGTGTCCAGCCGCCAGACGGTGAGCATGCCCCATCCGCTGAGCAGCGCCGCGGCGGGGAGGATGTACGGGTCGTGCTCCGATAAAAGCCGCATGGTGGCGCGGTGTGCAATGCTGACGAGGATGCACCAGGCAAGGAAGCCGACCCAATGGAGCAGGCGGTAATCCACCTCCCAGGAGCGTTCGCGCACGGCAGGCGACAGGGTGAGTATGATGGATTGAATGAAGAGGAAGAGCGCTGCCCAGCGCAGCAGACGGCTTTGGGTCTGGTTGGTCATCCGTTAATGGTACTTCATTTTATGGATCGTGAAAAAAGAAACATCCCGCCGGGTGATGGTGCGTAGTATGCCTCCATGCCTTTGCGGGATGTTCGAGTTCGTTCTGTTTTACTTGTAATACTTGTTGACCAGCAGGTCCAGTTTTTTGCGGGTTTCGGCAGGGATGACCTTGGGATCGGTGATCAACGCCGTGGCGAGCGCGCTTCCGCAATGACAGTCGCGCCCGGGTTTCAGTCCGCGCACCAGGTTGCGGATGGCATCCTGCGCGACCTCGGTATTCTTGTTCAGGGTTTGAATGACCATCTCCACGGTCACCGGCGATTCGCTTTCATGCCAGACGTCATAGTCTGTAACGTGCGCCATGACCGAATAGCACATCTCGGCTTCGCGCGCGAGAAAGGCTTCCGGCGAGGCGGTCATGCCGATGATGGACATGCCCCAACTGCGATAGGTGTGCGATTCGGCTTTGGTGGAAAAACGCGGACCTTCGATGGTGATGAAGTTCCCGCCGCGGTGCGTCGCCGCGCCTGTCTCACGGACGGCTGACTCAAGCTGTGCGGACAGGTCGCCGCAAAACGGGTCCGCCACGCTGACGTGGGCAACCAATCCATCCCCGAAGAAGGAGCGCGTGCGTTCCTTTGTGTGATCGAAAATGTTATCGGGGATGACAATATGACCGGGCGCATAATCCTCGCGCAATGAACCGCAGGCGCTGATGCTGATGATGCGTTCCACGCCGAGCGATTTCAAGGCGTAGATATTGGCGCGATAGGGGACTTCGGTGGGGGTGATGTGATGTCCGATGCCGTGCCTGGCGAGGAACGCCACGCGCTTCCCTTCCAGCATGCCGATCGTGATGGGCGCGCTTGGCTCCCCGAACGGAGTGTGCGGCGTGATCTCTTCGACCCCTTCCAGTCCCTTCATATGGTACAGCCCCGAACCTCCAATGATGCCGATGGTCGCATTATCCATTTTCTTTTTTTCCTATTCTCAGGGTTGGTTCGATGATGATATTTTCAGAAAGACCGACAAGCAATTGTGCCTCCCCGCAGCGGATCTCATCGCCGGAGGTGATCACCGTTGGCATGGTAATGGGCGTGTTATTCAACATGGTGCCATTGGTGGATGCCAGGTCTTCCAGCCACCATTGTCCATGGTGATAGGTCAACTGGGCATGACGGGTGGAGACGGTGTCGTCGGGCAGCGGGATGTCGCTGCCGGGGTCGCGCCCGAGGGTGATCTCCGGCTGGGAAAACTGCTTGACCGAGGAAACCCCGCCTCCATGCCGGACCGTGATACTGATCCGTGGAACCCGGCGGCTTGCCAATGTGTTGCTTTGCCGCTGGACTTCGCGGTACAGGTAGATCAACGCCCAGGCGAGAAACGCAAAAAGAGCCAGCGTGGTGACCAGCCGCAACGCCAGAACGATGGAACCGCTCATTTCTCTTCTTCTTTTGGCTTCTTGTTCTTCAATTCAGCCGTGGAGCGTTCCTTCGTGGAGCGTTCCTTGAGCGTTGCAGTCGGGCGTTCGGATGCGGTATCGGGTAATGGGGCGGTATCTTTCAGGTTGGGGTGGGGAGGCGGCGTATCCTGCCCGAAGATGAGCGCCACGCCTGCCAGCGAAATGACATCCCCCGGGTAGAGCACGCTCTGGCTTGTGCGTTGTCCGTTGACAAAGGTCCCGCCGGTGGAATTCAGATCGAAGATCACATAGCGTCCCTTGATGGTGCGCAGTTGGGCGTGGTTGCGTGAAACGCGCGGGTCGTCGATGATGAGCTGGTTATCCAGCCTGCGTCCGATATTGACCACGGGCAATTTCAGGGGAAAGACCTTCACGCCCTCCACGATCAGGAAGGCGTTCTCCGGCGCCGATTCGTTATCTTCAAGACTGCCGGTGTTCAAAGGGGTTGCATTTGTTTCTGCCATAGATTCGACCCGATGCGACGCCACAACTTCGGCATCATTTAGTGGAATTTTCTCGTCCGTTGAAACCGTTATGGTAGGCGCAATTGTAAACCGAAATCCCGCCTCCTGAGCCACCGTTGTGATTGAATTTAACAGAACCGCAAGGATTTTCTGATCCTGCCAATGTTTGGACGTTTCCGGATGCATGACCAGTGTATATACATCCGGCGCAATGGATCCATCGGCGGCGACAGTGGCATTGATCTGAATCGCTGCCGCCAGTTTCTGGATGATGATGTCCTCCACCTTTTTGCCGGGAAGCACATTCAATAGATCCACTTCGATAAGATTTTGCAGGCGGGCTTCGATCTCTCTTAAATTCATATGCGGCACTCTGGTGCCATTATAGAAGGTGCGGGATTTTTATGCAAGACTTGTCCAGTCAATGCCGGGCGGATCTACAGATTTTTCCCGCAATTCGGGCAATTTGTCTGCCCCACCTTCACCACGAACCCGCAACTCCGACAGGTGTTCGGTTGCACCCGTCCGAGCGGCGCCCCGCAGGCAACGCAGGATGGTTCGCCGACGGGATTCGCCACATGACAGTATTCACAAGTCGTCCGCCGCAAATTCTCTGAAAGTTCGGCAGATGCCCCCGCCGCGCGTGCCGCTTTTGAGATCACCTGCCAGACGCGCTCGCGGAGTTTCAGGCTTTCAAGGTCCTGCGCGATGTCATCCAGCCGCCCCAGCAGGCTGAAGGGATTTTTCAACGCCGTGAACGCGCTCACCCCGATGCTGGCGGCAACCCCGAGCCAGGCTTGTTCGCCCAACTCCACAATGATGCCTTCCTCAAGCGTTTGGACGGTCACGGTCATGGCAGTCTGACCACCGGAGCGGGCATCGGGGCGCGTGCCAACCTGCACCACCACCCGTTCACTCTGCCCGATCATCTGCGCGCGGAAATTGCCGCGGTTGAACTCTCCGATCAGCGCCTGCGCTACGTCCACTGGTTTGATGTTTCCGTGAAAAATTCTTCGTTCCATGAAGTGGATTATAATCGTCTTTGCGATTCTCCTTTAGGATTTCTACGAAATGAAGCGACACTGGTTTCACATTCTGATCTTTTCCGTGCTCACAACCCTGCTTCTCACAGGGACTTTTTTCGCGTCCAACCCGCCCTCGGTCCTGGCTCAACAACCGACGAATTCCCCCACCGGGATATTTATCACCGTACTCTTCGACGAACCGCAGATCAACGTGCGCATGGGACCAAGCTCCACGGTCTATCCCGTTGTCGGGACGATGGTATCCGGGTCCACCGCGCCAGCTCTCGGCAGATCCCCCGGAGGCGACTGGATCCAGATCGAATTCCCGTCCGCGCCGGGCGGCAGGGGCTGGGTCTATTCCGCGCTGGTTTCCTTATCTCCCGGCACGCTGCAGATCGCCGAGCCGCCTCCGACGCCTGTCCCGCCTGCCACATCCACCATCGACCCGACGCTCGCGGCGCAGTTCATCATCGTTCCGACCAGCACGCGCCCGCCCACGTTCACGCCGGCTCCGATGTTGACGGTCCCGTCTTACACACAGCCCTTCTCGCTTTATACGGAAGATTCCATGCCGCTGGCGCTGATTATCATTGCGCTTGCCATTCTGGGTCTGGTGGGCTTCCTGCTCTCGCTTGTCCGCCGTCAATGAACGTGATGCCCGACAAGAAACTGCGCCTGACGCTCTTTGTTGTTTTGATGCTGGCTGGCTTTGGAATTGCATTCCGTCCATCAAGCCGTTTGACGGTGCACGCCCAACAGCCGACCGGTTCTGTGCCGACCGTTACAGGCACGGCAGCCGGCATGATCGTGGCTGTCAATCTTGATATTAATATTGTCAATGTGTATGCCGGTCCGAGTTCATATTTGTACCCCACCGTTGGCGTTCTGTTGAAGGGGCAGGAAGTGCCCGCTTTCGGCATCTCCGAGGACGGGAACTGGATCCAGATCTATTATCCGGGCGTGCCGGATTCAGTCGCTTGGATCTATGGACCGTACGTGAACATTAAGCGGCAGGGTCCCCTGCCTGTGCTGAGGTCGCCAGCCACCCCGACACCGCTCTCCACGCCGACTCTCAACCCAACGCTGGAAGCCGCGTTCATTCCGCCGGTCACGCCGACCCGCCTGCCAACCTTTACACCTCCCGCGCCGTTGATCATTGCCACGTTCCTGCCCGATCAGTCGGCGGTCAATCGTGTGCCGGCCGGGTTGATCATCTTCGGTCTCGGTTTCATCGGCGCGCTTGGTACATTGATCTCATTTCTGCGTGGACGATAGCGGATAATAAAAAATGGACAGCGTACGCTGTCCATTTTTTTATCAATTTTGGATTAGTGTCCGCCGCACCCGCAGGAACCGCCTCCGCAGCCGCAGGAGCCGCCGCCGTCACTGCCGCAGGCGCATCCGCCTTCTCCGTGACTGTGTCCGCTCTTGGCGTTGGGGCTGTTGACCGCAAAGCCTGCGCCGTGATGGGGATCGTTGACGAAGTCAACCGTGGCATCACGCAGGTAGTCGATGGAGACTTCATCCACAACCACCTTGACGCCGTTGGCATCAAAGGTAGTGTCCGTGTCGCGGAAGTTATTGTCGAGCGCCATGCCGAAGTTCACGCCACAGCATCCGCCGCTGGCAACATACACGCGCAGGGCGAACCCTTCCAGTTTGCGCTGTTCAAGAATATCTTTAACTGCCTGGCTGGCGGCAGGGGTGAGTGTAAAAAGCTGGGTACTGATCTCTTGGAGCATCGAATTTCTCCTTTGGTTTATTAACAATTTTGCTGAATATTATCAGATTTGGATGCTGTTGTCAATTTTGCTTCTCAGTATTTACTTATGGAAGATGCATATGCATGTTTGGCGCCGCTTTCAGGTTTTCTGTGTTTCTTGACACAATCAATTTGCGCCTGTAAAATCCCCCTGCTAAATCTATCGGCGTCAGAGCCGATATTCTTTTTGTCTCAACGGAGGAGTATTATGCAGTTTGAAATGTTTTTAGCCCCTATGGTTGTCCGAAGTCCGCTGCCTTTGCTGTGGTGGCTTGGACCCATTGCGGCTCTGATCGCGCTCGGCTTTGCCTTTTACCTGTATCGCCAGTTGATGCAGTTAAGTGAAGGTACCGAGCGTATGCAGGAGATCGCCCAGGCTGTCCGCGAGGGCGCCATGGCGTACCTGCGCAGGCAGTACAAGGTGGTTTCCATTGTATTTGCCGTGTTGTTTGTGCTCTTTTTGGTTCTCTCCTGGTTCCATCTCCAGAACCCGATTGTGCCGTACGCCTTCCTGACCGGCGGTCTGTTCTCCGGTCTGTGCGGTTATATCGGCATGAAGACGGCAACGAACGCCTCGGCACGCACCACCTTTGCCGCCACGAAGAGCCTGAACAGCGCATTGCAGGTTGCCCTGCGTGCCGGCGCTGTAATGGGGCTGGTGGTGGTGGGTTTCGCCCTGTTGGATATCACGGTCTGGTTCCTGCTCCTGTATAACGTGTTCCCTGTGGCATTCCCGGATGCGTTCAGTTTTCTGCTGACCGAGAATCCGCTGCCGACGATCACAGCGATCATGCTTAGCTTTGGCATGGGCGCTTCGACCCAGGCATTGTTCGCCCGTGTCGGCGGCGGCATTTACACCAAGGCAGCCGATGTCGGGGCGGACCTGGTCGGTAAGGTCGAAGCAAACATCCCGGAGGATGATCCGCGCAATCCCGCCACCATTGCTGATAACGTCGGCGACAACGTCGGTGACGTGGCAGGCATGGGCGCGGACCTGTACGAATCCTATGCGGGTTCCATTCTGGCTACCTCCGCACTCGGTGTGGCGGCAGTCGGCTTGGAAGGCGCGGATGTGCCGATGAGTATGTTGTTCATTACCGCACCGATCGCTCTGGCGGCGTTGGGTATCGTGCTTTCGATCATCGCATTGTACGTGGTCCGCTCGAATGAAGATGCCACACAGGCGCAGTTGATCGGCGCGTTGAGCAATGGTTTGTACGTCAGTTCGGCTGGTATTGCAGTGCTGTCCCTGCCGGTGTTTTACTTCATGGGTCTTCCAAACTGGCTTGCCCTTTGGGTGGTTGTATTGACGGGTCTTGCCGTCGGCATCGCGGTCGGCAAGTTGACCGAATACTACACATCCCATGCCTTTTCTCCCACTCGTAGAATTGCCGAACAGGCGAACACCAGCACCGCCACCGCCATGATCGAAGGCATTGCGCTCGGTATGCGCTCCAGCGGCGCGCCGGTTGTGGCTGTCCTTTTCGGTATCGTGATCAGTTACTATGTGGCGGGCGGCGCCAGCAACATCCTGATGGGCTTGTACGGTGTTGGTCTGGCGGCAGTTGCCATGCTTTCCACGCTTGGTTTTACCCTTGCCACCGACGCGTACGGTCCCATTGCGGATAACGCAGGCGGTAACGCTGAAATGTCCGGGCTTGATCCCAACGTCCGCCACCGCACCGACCAGTTGGATGCGGTTGGAAACACGACCGCTGCCATTGGCAAGGGCTTTGCGATCGGTTCCGCTGCGTTGACGGCAATGGCGTTATTGGCGGCGTATCTTGAGGAAATCCGCCTCGTGCTGGGTGAGTTGCGCGGCGTGACCGAATTGATGGTCAATGGCGTGGCTGTAAGGGTGGCCGAGTTGACCGTGCAGGACTTCATGACATATTACAACGTCAGCCTGCTCAACCCCGCCGTGCTGGTGGGTGTGTTCAGCGGTGTTGCCACGGCGTTCTACTTCTCTGCGTTGACCATGAGCGCGGTCGGACGCGCGGCGGGCGGCATGGTGGAGGAAGTCCGCCGCCAGTTCCGCGAGATCCCCGGTATTTTAGAGGGGAAAGCTAAGCCTGATTACGCGCGCTGCGTGGAGATCAGTACGGTTTCTGCCCAGCGCGAGATGATCGGACCCTCCGTGCTTGCGATCGTCATCCCAGTGTTGATCGGCTTGATCTTCGGGGTGGCTGGCGTGCTTGGCTTGCTGGCAGGATCCCTCGCTGCGGGCTTTTCACTGGCTGTGATGATGTCCAATGCCGGCGGCGCATGGGACAATGCCAAGAAGTACATCGAAGCCGGCGAATACGGCGGCAAGGGCTCGCCCGCCCATAAGGCGGCGGTCGTTGGCGATACCGTCGGCGATCCTTTCAAGGATACGTCCGGACCATCGCTCAACATTCTGATCAAACTGATGTCCATGGTCTCGGTGGTGTTTGCCGGTCTGATCGTGGCGTTCAGCAACGGTCA
>CAYPHR010000112.1:0-8752 GCA_964410375.1 uncultured Anaerolinea sp.
ACAGCGAGTGCGCTATGAGTTGCAGGAGATCGGTCAACCGACGTTGAAGGATGTGTTGATGAAGAAGTTTGGGGCGAAGAAGTAGATTGATAATTTGGCAAGTTGATAGTCGGCTTGTTGTCGAGATGAGCCGACTATTTTTATTCCACCGACAGAACCCGCATTAACACCTTCCGCCTGTGCGGACGGGCGCGATGCTCGAAGATGTAAATTCCCTGCCAGGTGCCAAGTGAGAGATCGCCGTCATCCACAGGGATGATGAGGCTGGTATCGGTCAACATGGCGCGGATGTGGGAGGTGGCGTCGTCGGGTCCTTCGAGATCGTGCGTGTACCAACTATCCCGTTCGGGGACGAGGCGCTCCATAAAGGTTTCCAAGTCGGCGCGGGCGGTTGGGTCCCAGTTTTCACTGATGACCAGAGAAGCGCTGGTGTGCTGAAGAAATAAAAAGCACATTCCTTCGCGGACGTTCCACTCCTTTAACTGCGCACGGATGGTCGAGGTGATGTCGTGAAGCCCCTTGCTGTGGGTGGAGATTTCGAGTGTGGTCTTATACCAGTTCATCGTGGCGGATTATAGCAGGAGAAAAAAGTGGCCCTGGAATGCTTCCAGACGTTATGCCCGATACAAGGCAGCAACAATATGTATCCACCCTATTCCTTAATGACAGTGCAATTCCTTCCATTTTTCTTCGCTTCATATAACGCCTGATCGGCAATGCGAAGCAATTCTTCAGATGTCGTCATAGTCGGCTGTAAACTCGCAACGCCGACGCTGATGGTGATGGGGATATGCTTTCCGTCAAAAACGATGCGTGTGGACCGTACGATCTGATGGACTCGTTCCAGCATTGCGACCGTGTCTTTTGCCCCACTGCTGGGAATTAATATCACAAATTCATCGCCGCCATACCGCGAGAGAACATCAGAATCGCGCAACTGCCCGCGCACCAGATCCGCGATCTGCTTCAGCACCCCATCCCCCGCCAGATGACCTGCTGTATCGTTGATCTGTTTGAACAGGTCAATGTCGAACATGGCAATGGAAAGCGGACGTTGATAACGACGGGAAGCGTTGAACTCATATTCAAGTAATTCGAAAAAATAACGGCGGTTGAACAAACCTGTCAAACTGTCAGTGCGCGATGCGATCTGCTCGCGCTCGAAGGCTCGTTGAAGGATTTGATTAATTTCCTCGATCGCATTCTTCGTACGGCGGAGCTCCTCCTCCGCCTGTTTCCGCTCGGTAATATCATGATTGATGGTCACACCGCCGATAACCCTCCCGCCATCATCCTCGAGCAACGTGACGGAGGCGGACACCCATAATTCCCTGCCGTCATGGTGATACTGTTTTAACTCTCCGCTCCAAAACCTGTTGCGCAGAAGTGTGTTCCGGGCATCTTCCTGCTGACCCTCTGCAAACTCCGTGCGGCAGACATCATCCAGAAGCCTGCCAATCGCCTCCGATTCCCGCCAGCCATACAGCCGTTCGGCGGCGGCGTTCCAGCGCACGATGCGTAAATCCGCATCGGTGGAGATCACAGCGCTCGAAATTCGATCCATGATAAAAGCGAGATAACGGACGCGCTCCTCCTCACGCTTCCGCTTCGTAATGTCGCGGACGATCCCCTGAATCCGCCCATCTTCCAGAATCTTCGCGCTGATCTCCACCGGGATGGTTGACCCATCCTTCCGGTGCAGTTCCCATTCGAACAGGATGCTGTTCCCCTTCTGAAGTTCATCAAGGTAATCGAAAACGGGAAAATTATCCGCAAGCAGCTCATTGATACAGCGTTTCAAAATTTCCTCGCGCGCATACCCTGTCAGCGCGCAGCCCGCGCGATTGACATCAATATAGTACCCTAAAGGATCTGCGATAAAAATGCCGTCGGACGCTTCATCCATGATGGCGCGATAGCTTGATTCGCTGGCTTTCAACGTCTCTTCATTGCGCTTGGCAAGCGTAATATCCCACGCAAGGTCCGCGAGCAGATGGATGACATTCACATCCGTCTCATCATAGTCAACATCCTTGTTTCCTACTCCCAAAATGGCGACGACACATCCGCCTCGGATAATGGGAACGGTCAAGATCCTGACCAGTGGAGCATGTCCTTCGGGTAAGCCATTTTTATGCGGCAGGTTCGTATAATCGTTATAAATAATGGGACGCTGTTCACGGGCGCAATCCACCCACACTCCCGCCTTATCCATGTTATAGTGCAAAAGTTTCCCCTCGGCGGTGCGGGTGTTTTCCAAAGTATTTGTGGACCAACTCTGCAGCCAGATCGTATTCTGGTCATTCTCCACAAAATGAAAGAAACTGATGGCGCTGTCCGTCAGCTTCTCGGCTTCATCAAGGGTCTTTTGCAGGAGTACCGAAAGCGAATGGGAATGGGCAAACTCGCTGATCCGCAAACGCGCTTCCAGCGTGCGTCTCTCCAGCGATCTATCCGATTGAGCGGAAAAGGGCATTCGGGCAGCTCCTTACTCAAATCCAAATAAGGCGTCCATAATACCAACCTTGACGCCTAATAACTTTATGACGGTTTTATGTGAATGTCAAGCCGAAGGAATACTCCAAACACAATCCATTTCCAGCAAGTTGACGAGTTCCTTAATAACTTAAACATGTGGGCGCATTTATTTTGAGTACCAATGATATTCCACATCAGGCTCGGACTCGGGCGGCGGGCTGACACCAAATTTTTCAGCGATGAATCCGTTCTTTTCATAAAAGGCGCGGGACATTTTATTGGCTTGGTCGGTATAAAGCCAAAGGTGATTTGGCGATACAGTTCTGGCAAACTCGATCAACGCCGTGCCGATGCCTTGACGATGAAATTGGGGATGGACATATAACCGGTCGATGAAATCATTTTGCATGGCAAGGAAGCCGACCAGGTTCTGATCGATTTCATACACCCACATTTTGTTTTCAGGAACAATTACGTTCTTAAAAAATTCGCGCGCGCCTTGAAACTCATAGTTCATGCGCTTGACAAGTTCGGGCTCGGCAACTTGCACAGCATCAAACCAAAACCTGGCGACGGGCTCAAAATCTTTCTCTTGATATGGACGGATCATTCTCTCTCCAAAATAAAAGCGGACGACTTCCGCCGTCCGCCTATTTTACTTCAAGGTGATATGTCTTAACCCATCAAGCCATGAATCGCGCCCATGACGACAAATGTGACAAGATGGTTGCCGGCTTCGTAATACCAAGCCCTGACCCGATCCGCAAATAGTTTGTTGGTCAAGCTGGATGGGGCGACAAAGCCAAGCCACAGGAGAAAGCCCGTCATTGCGCCGGAGGCAAGTGTCACGCCGCCAGACATGCCCCCCATCAGGTTCACCATCAATCCCATGAAAACAGCCTGAACCAGGGATGCGAGTATGGTAAGACCGAATATTCTTATCACGGGAGCCATATTCTGGTCATTGGAATCGCTTATCTCGGTCTTCTCGATCGCCTTCATCCAAGCCGGAAAAAAGACTTTTGGACTAAACCAGGTACTTCCAATGATCAGGCTTGCCACAACACACAAAACAACAGCCAGCCAGTTAATAGAATTGAGATCCATTTCTACCTCCATTTCTAAAGTGAGTTGGCGCGCACCAATCTCTCGGAATATTATATCAGAAAATTTGTTCTATTCAGGTCTGTCTTGTAAAACTGATTCTCAAGTTAAATCGGGTGTTATCAGTATGCGGGCATTCCAGCGTTTATAATATCCTCCATGTTCATTGACCAGGTAAACATCTTCGTACGATCAGGTAAAGGCGGCGACGGCATGGTGCATTTCCGCCGCGAGAAATACGAACCGCGCGGCGGACCCGACGGCGGCGACGGCGGCAAAGGCGGCGACGTCATTTTTGAAGTCAAGCCCACGCTTAATTCGCTGTCCAAATTCAGACCGAATGAGAAGTTCGAAGCGGAGCCGGGAAAAGGCGGCGGCGGTTCGCAAATGACCGGGCGCAACGGCAAGGACCTCATCATCCATGTGCCGCCCGGCACTGTGATCTATGATGCTGAAACCGGCGCCCTGCTCGGTGACCTGACCCAAGCTGGTCAGCAGTTGACCATATGCAAAGGCGGGCGCGGCGGACGCGGCAATCAGCACTTTGCCACATCGCGAAATCAAGCTCCGCGCACGGCGGAACGCGGCGAGCCTCATGAGGAAAAACTTCTGCGCCTCGAACTCAAACTGATAGCGGATATCGGTATCATCGGCTTGCCCAACGCCGGGAAATCGACCCTGCTCTCGGTGCTGACGAATGCCAAGCCCAAGATCGGCGATTATCCCTTCACCACGCTGGAACCAAATCTTGGCGTCGCCAAGATCGATGACGACACCACTGTCGTGCTGGCAGACATCCCCGGCTTGATCGAAGGCGCGCATGAAGGCGCAGGCTTGGGGCACGACTTCCTGCGTCATGTCCAGCGTACGCGTGTGCTCATCCACATGATCGACGGATTATCCGAAGACCCGCTGGCGGATTTCAGCCAGATCAACACCGAGCTGTCGTTGTTCGATACAAAACTTGGCAACAAACCGCAGGTGGTGGTGCTGAACAAGATCGACCAGCCCGATGTGCAGGCGCGCTTAAAGGAAGTTCAAGCCAGTTTCAAAAAGAAAAAAGTGGAATTGATCACTGCTTCCGCAATGGCGCGCACCAACACGCGCGATGTCCTGCTCAAGGCGTATAAAAAGCTTCAGGAACTGCCTCCAGACTTGAGCGAGGAAGAGGCGCTGCCCGTCTACAAACCGGATGTGGATCCGAATCAGTTCGAGATCCATCGCGAGAACGGCGACGAATGGCGCGTCACCGGGGTTGCCATCGAACGCGCCGCCAAGATGACCTATTGGGAACATCACGGCTCGGTGCGCCGCTTCCAACGCCTGATGCAAAAACTCGGTGTAGACGAGGCGCTGCGCGAAGCGGGCGTGCAGGAAGGCGACACCGTGTTCATCGGCGACTTCGAACTGGAGTGGCAGGATTAATTTTGCATGGCGGAAAGATCCAAAATAAAACGAGCCCTGATCGTCGCGTTCACCGTCCTTGGCTGTTTGTTCATTCTGTTTTTCGGTCTGCGCGCTTTTCATGCCTTCCGAAAATTCGGCGGAACTCCCCCTCCTCCGCGTCAACACGGCGAGGTCGAAACCAACGTGGAGCGCATCCGCGATTGGATGACAATCCCGTTCATCTCACGCACGTACGGTGTGCCTGAAGAAATCCTTTTCGATGCGCTTGGGATTCCCGAAGAGGGCAATCGCAGAAAAAGCCTGGAAGAATTGGATAAACTGTATTTCCCTCAATCGATCGGACTCGCCGAACAACTCGTCAAAGCCGCGATCCTTGCGCATCAACCTCCGCCGGAAGCTGTTCCGCCTCTCACACCAATTCCTCCACTGACACCAATCCCGCCCTCCGTGCCGTAAGACACCTTCATGTCTGAATATTTGCTCACCCAAGTCATCAATTTTGGCGCGCCTTTGCTCTGGCTCGTCGTTTTCATCGGCGGACTCGGCGTTCCCCTGCCCTGCACTGTCTTGGTCATCGCGGCAGGAGCGTTCGCCCGACAGGGTATTTTGCCGTGGCATACCACCGCCATTTTCAGCATTATCAGCGTGGTGCTTGGTGACATTGTCAGCTATTCGTTCGGATTTTATGCCCGCGAAAAAGTATTGGACCGTTTCAGTGATACTCCCCGCTGGAGACAAGCCGAGAAGACCTTTCGCAAATGGGGTCCGCTCTCCATTTTCTTCTCACGGTTTCTCGTCACTGCCATCGCCCTGCCGGTCAACTTGATGTCCGGCACGACGCGCTACCCATTCCGAAAATGGCTGACCTATGATGCCACAGGCGAGATCGTGTGGATCCTCGGTTACGGCGGATTGGGCTACCTCTTCGGCAGTCAATGGGAAGTGGTCAGCGAATTCTTGAGCAACTTCGGCGGCGTGGTGCTGGGACTGCTCATCTTCGTCATTGGCGTAAAACAAGCATGGAATTGGCAGTTAAAACGACAACAACTCTCGGAATGAGAGTTGTTTTTTAGATGCGGGGAAGAAAAAGTTGTCAGGCTACAAGCCTGACCTACGCTTATCTTAATGGTGGTGTCCATCCCCTTCGTGGACATGACCGTGATCCAGTTCTTCCTCGGTCGGATCGCGCAGGGCAATCACTTTTACATGAAAGTTCAGGACTGCGCCTGCCAGCGGATGATTGAAGTCTAATCTCACAGTCTTGTCATCAAAACTGGCGACATACGCCGCCTGATGATTGCCGTCCTCGTCAGTGACGTGGAGTTCCAGACCTTCTTCCAGCGGCAGGTCACTCGGGAATTCGCCGCGCGGCACATCCATGAAAGCTTCATCATCAAATTCGCCATAGCCGTGTTCGGGCTGAACGGTCACATCCTTGCTGTCGCCGATCTTCATCCCCATCATTTCCTGCTCCAAACCGGGGATGATATTCCCGTACCCTGCCAGAAATTGCAGCGGACCCGCCTCATCAGATGAATCGAGCACCTGCCCATCCACTGTTAATTTGTAATCCATCGAGACGACCAAGCCGTCCTGTACTGTATCTTTACTCATTTCATTATCCTTTCGTGAATTAATGCGTCCATTGTACCAGCCTTGCCCGTACTTTATAATCATCGCATGCGCTATGATCTATGCCTGCCCTGGTACTGGGAATACGACGATGTCTTCGCAGGCATGGTCGAACACGCCTGCATCGAGGAAGGGCTCTCGCTCTGGCAGATCAAGCCGGACAACCTGCTCGAATCAATCACCGCACTGTACAAGGGGACGACGACCTTCAAAACACTGCTCCATCGCGGACAGGGTGACGCAACTTTTGACCCGATCACCCGCTGGGCAAAGGAATTTGGCGCACGGCGCATTAATCCCGCCGAGGTTTCGGCATGGTCGGAAGACAAGGCGACGATGCATCTCGAACTAATCAGCGCGGGATTGCACACGCCGCACACCATCCTGCTCCCGCCGTTTCTCGAACAACCCGTCATCCCACCCATTGACCTGGCACCGCTGGGCGGGGATTTCGTTATCAAGCCTTCGAACGGAGGTGGGGGAGCGGGTGTTATTCTCGGCGCAAATTCCGTGGATGAGATATTGAAAGCGCGCATGGAATTCCCCGAGCAGAAATATCTCGTACAGGCACACGTTACGCCGCGCGTCATTGACGAGAAACCCGCCTGGTTCCGCGTCTTTTATGCGAATGGAGAGGCGTATTCGAGCTGGTGGAATCCATATACATACGTCTATACGAAAGTCACGGCGGAGGAAGAGGCGCGGATCGGCTTAACCAACTTGCAGGACGTCACGAAGCGCATCGCATCCATCTGCAAACTGGATTGGTTCTCCACGGAGATCGCCCTGGCTGATGAATTCATCGTCGTGGATTATGTCAATGATGAAATTGATACGCGCGTTCAATCTCAGGCAATGGACGGTGTACCTGATGAAATGATAGAAAACATTGCAAAACAACTCGTGAAAATCGCGAAGGAAGAAAGCGCGAAGCAGTAATTCGAAACTACCTGTTGACTTTTTGCGTAAATAGGCACAGACTATAAGCAAGGAGAAACCATGCAAAGCATTCTCGAAGTAAAAGACCTTGTTAAAAAATATGGCGACTTCACCGCCGTGAAAGGCATTTCGTTCGACATCAAGGAAGGCGAAATCTTCAGCCTGCTCGGTCCGAACGGGGCTGGGAAGACGACCACCATCTCGATGCTTTCCACACTATATGCGCCCACCTCAGGCGATGCGACAATTGCGGGTCACTCCGTGAAACAGAATCCAATGGCGGTGCGGAATGCCATCGGTATCGTCCCGCAGGAGATCGCGCTCTACGAAGACCTGACCGCGCGCGAAAACCTGATCTTTTGGGGACAGATGTATGGCTTGAGCGGCAAAGCACTCACGGTGCGCGTGGATGAAGTACTGGAACAGATCGGCTTGGTGGATAAAGCCAAGGATCGAGTCAAAACCTATTCAGGCGGGATGAAGCGCCGCGTCAATATCGGGGTGGGCTTGCTCCACAAACCCAAACTGCTCTTCATGGACGAACCCACCGTCGGCATTGACCCGCAATCACGCCGCGCCATCTTGGACACGGTGAAAGACCTCAACAAGCAGGGCATGACCGTCCTGTACACGACGCATTACATGGAAGAAGCCGAAGAACTCTCGCACCGTGTCGGCATCATTGACCACGGCGAGTTGATCGCACTCGGCACGCAAAAGGACCTCACCAAACAGGTCGGGCAGACGGAAACACTGGTGCTGCACATCGGCGAGAACGAAGACCCCGAAGCGCTGGTCTCCGCGTTGAAAGGTGTGGACGGCGTGCTGGAAGCCAACGCCATCAACCACGAGATTTCGATCATCACGCCGTCCGCCAAGGATGTGCTGGCTCCTGTCATCAGCAAAGCCAATGAACGCGGGGTCAAAATCCATTCCATCGATATCCGTGAGCCGAATCTCGAAGCGGTGTTTTTGCATCTGACAGGACGCGCGCTGCGCGATTAATATGGCAGGCACGGAGTAAGCATGCTTAAACTATTTCTTATTGGCATCAAAGACCTGCGTCTGATCTTCCGCGACAGGGCGGCGTTGATCCTTATGCTTGTAGCGCCTTTTTTACTCACGCTCGGCATGGGGCTCGTCACCGGGCGCTTCAGCGGAAGTTCATCTGGTATTTCGGATATTCCCGTCG